>JACQZC010000006.1 GCA_016207905.1 Nitrospirota bacterium
CCTCAGGCTAAAACCCCTTGCCTTCAACTCCGTTATCCTGTCCCTCTCTTCCAAATTAAGTTGCTTATATCGTCTCTCCATAAACACTTAGGGTAACTCCTTCGTAGCCCCAAGTGTTGCACTTCCTCATTGAACTGGCGGATGTTAAAGATATTGCTTCCGAAAAGATTCCCTATTGCGAGGTCTACGGCGTCAATCCTCACGGCAGATATCGAGACGATGATTTCGGGAAGGGATGTGGAGACGGCAATAAAAATGTTGCCTACGAAGGTTTGCCCCAGCCCGGTAATTCTCGCAATGCCCTCGCCTATCTTCGGTAGAAAGGCGGCAGCGACAATTACGATTACCGCATTAATTCCATAGTTGAGCACCGCAGTTTTGGTCGGGATATCATTATACTTCAGCTCGACGGCTCTTTCCTTTATATAAGCGGATAACTGTCGTTTTTCGTAAGAATAGACCAGTCTCATGGCAATGAGATAAATTAAAACAATGAGCAGGCTGTAGGGACCTATCCATCCAAAGGAGGGAGTAGACGATGTGAGAAAAAGGCTCATGGCAACTATACCGAGAAGAAGTAAGCCGAAACCTGCTGAAAGTATCTGCCCTTGATGGGCCTTTGCGGAGATCGGCATCTGGCGATAGAGGGCATCCAAAAAGGCAAGGATGAGAAGGTTGAACGCACAGCTTCCAAGCACATCACCCACTGCAATCTCCGGAACTCCGGCGAAGGTCACGGAACTTATGCCTGTGACGAGCTCTGGAAGGGATGTGACCGACGCCATGAGCACCACGCCGATCCATACTCTTCCAAGCCCGGTCTTTTCGGCAATAATGTCTCCGTATTTGGAGAGCTTCGTCCCCGAATAGACGATGAGAGCAGTACAAATTATAAATCCTATCCAAATCAGCATATCGTTATATATTAAAACATAGTCACAGGAATTTCGAGACAAGGTTCAGGAGGGAAGAGGGGCATTTGCCCCAGAACCTCTGGAGGCTTCCTTTTAGATGGTCGGGGCGAGAGGATTCGAACCTCCGACATCCTGCTCCCAAAGCAGGCGCGCTACCGGGCTGCGCTACGCCCCGAACCCTTTAACCTTATATAATAGCCTAAAAAGCATCAATTTAACTACTGCTTTGAACTATAAACACCTATCTGTTAAAATCTTATTCATGAAGGCATTAATACAGAGGGTCTTAGAAGCAGATGTCAGTGTCCAATGTAAGGTAATTGCCTGTATCCAAAAAGGAATACTCGTTTTCTTAGGAATAGAAAGAGGCGATACAATGGAAGACCTCCACTACATCCTGAAGAAGGTTTCTAATCTCAGGATTTTCGAGGATTCTAATGGAAAGATGAACCTCTCGGTAAAGGATATAAATGCCAGTGCATTGGTTGTTTCAGAGTTCACATTGCTTGCAGACACTAAGAAAGGGAATCGTCCTTCTTTTGAAAAGGCAGAAGACCCTAAAATGGCAAAAGAAATCTATGAGGTCTTTATAGAAAGGCTTAAAGCTATGGGGATTAAAACAGAAGAAGGACGATTCGGGGCGATTATGAATGTAAGGCTTATAAACGATGGGCCTGTAACGATAACTATCGACTCAAGAGGTTCGTAACCCTCCGCCTGTCTTCTGAATAAGATAATTTACGAGGCTCTGATGAATATTCTCGACCTCTTCGTCCTTAAGGGTTTTATCCTTTGCCCTATACCTTATACTAAAGGCAAGGCTCTTTTTCCCATCAGGTATATTTCTACCCTTATAAGAATCAAATACAGAGACCTCTTCTATGAACTCAGAGGGATATGTCTTTATGAGATGCTCTATATCGCCTGCCCTTAGTAAGTCATCCACGACAAGGGCAATGTCACGCTCTATGCAAGGAAACCTTGGTATTGGCTCATAGGAGACAGTCTCTGAAACTAAGGCAAATAATTTATCCATGTTTAATTCAAAGACTATGAGGTCAGCCTTTGGTTTGATATTTAACTTCTCAACTACATCAGGCGACAATGCTCCTATAAAGCCAATTTTTTCATTCATCAGGAGAACATCTGCTGATTTCCCTCCATGAAGGAAAGGCTCTGTGGAGGGCAAAAACGAATACCCTTTAATCTTAAGCTCCTCGAAAATGGACTCTAATGCTCCTTTGACATGATAGAAGTCCTCTGCCACATCCTTCCATAAAGATGGGGTTTTCTCCTTGTAGTAAATGCCTGATAGATGTAAAGGCTCATGGGGCAATGCCTCGGCAGTGTCCTCGAAGACCACTGACATCTCAAACATCGAAACATACCTAATGCCATGCGAGAGGTTGTGGATGAGGTTTTCAATGAGCGAGGGTATGAGGGTTGTCCTTAAGAGCGAGTCCTCTTTTCTTAAGGGGTTTTTTATCTTAACAGCCCTTTGTTTTATATCATCCAAAGGGATATTCAGGGTGTCAAGATACTGACTGTTCATAAAGCTATAGTTTATTGCCTCATTGAACCCGAACATTCTGAGTGCCTGTTTTAGTTTTGCTATGAGTTGAGATTTTCTGTCAACACCCTTTCCTCCTATAAGAGATTTAGGTAGGCTCGATGGTATCCTTTGGTAGCCATAAAGCCTTGCTATCTCTTCAATCACATCAGAGTCCCTTTCTATATCGAGCCTGTATGAAGGAGGGGTAATCTTGAGATGTTTTTTGTCTTCCTTTATAGTAAGGTTAAGCCTTTTGAGAATCTCTGCCATTTCATGCAGAGGGATTTCTACTCCTAAAACCCTGTTTACCTTATCACAGTTAACCATAATCTCTTTAGGTATAAACCTTTCGGGGTAGACATCTATTTTCCTTTGAATCTGTCCTCCTGTTAGTTTGCTTATTAAAAATGTCGCCCTGTTAAGTGCAGTCTCAATCATCTCTATGTCAGCGCCTCTTTCAAACCTGTATGACGACTCTGAACTTAAGCCCAAGGTTTTCGATGTCCTTCTAACCGAGGAAGGCTCAAACCATGCACTTTCAAGAAAGATATTTTTTGTTGAGCTTGTTACCTCTGTGTCTTTTCCTCCCATAATGCCTGCTATGGCAACAGGCATTTCCTTATCCCATATGAGGAGGCTTTCCTCTGGAAGTTTTCTTTGGACGCCATCTAATGTGACAATACTTTGTCCTTTATGAGCTATGCTGACATTAATAATTCCGCCCCTTAGTGTGTCGAGGTCAAAGGCATGAAGTGGATGCCCAAGCTCAAGAAGGACATAGTTTGTTATGTCAACGACATTGTTTATATGCCTTAGTCCGCATTTTTCAAGCCTCCTTTTGAGCCAATCAGGAGAGGCGGATACTGTTACATCCCTTATGACCCTTCCTGCATATCGTTTACAGAGCAATACATCTTTTATTGCAATATCAAACTCGCATACAGTCCCGAAGCGTCGGGATTCCTTTATATCAGACTCAGGAAACATTATAGGTCTTCCAGTTATGGCTGAAAGCTCCCGTGCAATGCCATGGATGCTCAGGCAGTCAGGCCTGTTAGGAGTAACATTGACCTCAAAGACATAATCGGCATCAACTGCCTCTATTGCCTCGACCTCAAGCCCAGCCATTGTGAGGATGTGGGCTATCTCATGAGGGTCGATATTTAGGCTGATGAATTCCTTAAGCCATTCAAGTGAAATTAGCATGAAGATTATTATAGCAGATTCTCTGCTTTGGGATTCTCTCCTTTATCCTGAAATTTTCATTTCAGCTCCTTGCTTTAATTTTGCTTTCCCGAACCTTTTGTCAAGTAAAAAATGGACTATGGTTTCCGTTTTCCCTCTCCCCCGCCTCAGGCGGGCGGGAGAGGGTTAGGGTGAGGGGTCATTCCCCAATACCATCCTCGTCATTCCCCGACTTGTTCGGGGAATCCAGTCTTTCTCTTTAATCAGTGTAGCCGCGGGCTTTAGCCTACGATATGACCTGTCACACTGAGAAATTCCCTTGACAGGAAAAGATGTGCCTGCTTAAGATAATGCAAAGGAGTTATTTTTTATGGGTCGTAGGCAAGGAAAGGTGCAACATCGGAGCATAAAGAATGATATAATACTTTTAAAGGAGAAATTACTATGCCTAATCCATTTAATCGTATAACTGTCAATCCAGAGGTCTGCATGGGGCAACCCACCATCAGGGGGATGCGTATTACTGTTGCTTTTGTTCTTAAATTGCTGGCTTCTGGCATGAAGCGCGAAGAAATCCTGAAGGCATATCCTGAACTTGAAGAAGAAGACATTCTTCAGGCTATTGAGTATGCAGCATGGCTTGCAGAAGAGTATCATCGTCCTATCCCTGCCCATGCTGAATAAGGGATATGGAATTAAAGTTTATAGCAGATATACATATCTCCCCTCTCACTGTTAAAGAATTAAAAAAGAACAAATATAATATTACCCGCATTACAGACAAACTACCTGCAACAGCTTCTGACAGGGAAATTATTCAACTGGCATATTAGGAGCAGGCTGCAATTATCACACAGGATTTAGATTTCTCTGCAATTATTGCTCAAAGCGGACTTAAAGGTCCAAGCGTTGTTTCACTACGGGTTGCCAATGCTAAGCCAGATATAATCGCAAGGCTTCTCATAACTGTATTACCACTAATTGAGGCTGACCTTGCTAAGGGAGTAATCGTATCAATAGATGAAAAAGAGTATCGCATCAAAAAGCTTCCTGTGATAGAAGAAAAATAGCAAAGATGAAATACTTAATCTTGACAGCAAAATTCCCTTGACAGGAAAAGATGGATGCTTAAGATAATGCAAAGGAAGATGGCTCGATGGATTTTGGATACCATTAAAAAACCTGTCAAACAGGAGTTCAGACTGATGGAAGGATAAGGAAGTGGAAGTTTATCGAAGAGGAGGAAGATAAATGAAAATTCGATATTTCTCAGATACAGACACAGCGTTGATTGAGTTTTCAAATGTTTCTGTCGTTGAGACAAAAGAAATATCAGAAAATCTCTACATTGACTTGGATGAAAAGGGCAATCTTGTAAGCATGACAATTGAACATGCGAAAGAAAAAGCGGGAATGTCAGAAGTTTCTTTTCTACAAATGGAAAAGACAGGTGCCTAACGAATCAATCAACTGGGCGGGGCATAGTAAGAATTGTTGGGTTTCGCTCCGCTCAACCCAACCTACCTTTTTTCTGTTGCCTCATTTAAAAATCTTGATGAAATGTCGTTTCCTTCTCTTTTTGATTTGTCAAGCCCCTCAATAACCCCTTTTGTTAAATTTCAGTGAAGCGAAGGATGCTGGAGGGTTAAAAAATAATTCGTGTTTGAGGCTAGATGCCGAGTTTGAATTATTTTACCAGAGGCATCCTGAAGCGGAGCGCCCGGAAATTTAACATAGGTGCGATTCTTTTGGTTACTTTTCTTGGGCATGAAGGACATCGCAGATGCGATTCACCTAAAGCAACTGGGGTTTGGGGTGAAACCCCAAATTAACAAAAACCCATGACCTGTCCTGCCAAAATGATAATGTCCTAAATAACCAAAATAGGACATTTCTAAATTGGCTTGACAGGGGAGATTTACTTATACAAATTTTCTGCTACATTTAATGTATAATTTAGGAATTTATGACATCCAAAGAAAAAGAACAGTTTATAAGACAGAGGGCGAGTGAACATATCCCTGCTCTTAATGAGAAGATATTCTGGTCATTGCATGCAGTTAAGAAACTAAGAATTGAAAGTTTAAGGAAAGCAGAGGTGGAAAATTCTCTGAAGGGATGTATAATAGTGGAGGATTACCCTTTAGAGAGTAGACCGCTTCCTGATTGTCTGGTGCTTGGATTTGCTGGCTCTGCTCCTGTTCATGTAGTTGTAGCAATAGACAGAGATTTTGATAGAATATTAATAGTAACGGTCTACAGACCGTCTGCTGAGAGGTGGGAAGATGATTGGAAAAAAAGGAAAAGACAAAATTAAAAGATGTCCTTTATGCGGTAGTGAGATGCATGAGGGGATTACTACTATTCCATTTTTAGTGGGTGAAAAGGTTGCGGTCATCAAAGATGTACCTGCGGAGCTCTGCTCAGACTGTGGTGAGGCATATATGAAAAGCAGTGTGGTAGATAAAATTGAGTCTCTACTTGATAGACTGGATGAGCTCCATTCTGAAATGTCAGTTGTCCATTACGAAGCTGTATGAAGACTGTGTCTCACTGTTGTAAAAAAGGCGCCTGCTTAAGATAATGGCAAAGGAGTTATTCTTTACTTCAATGAAAGGAAAGGACAACCTCACACTAAGCGGAAAAAAGAATATTGAAGTCGGCAGGACATTTGGAATAACGCTTCAGGCCGTAACGAAAAAGGGTTCTCATAGCTGATATTTTTGCAAATATCTATGAACAGCCTTGAAATTAAGGAAGTCTATCGAGATTACAGACCGCCAGCGGATGCTGCTGAGGTCATAAGAAGACTTATTTATTATGTTCCAAGCGAATACCTTAGAAATTTACATCGAATTGTACTTACCAATTCCTCAACTCTTTCGCGAAGTCGTCGCCGTGGCAAGACTTGGTATCGCAACAAAAAAGTTCGTATTCCTGATTCGCTTGGATTGTATCACAAAAAATGGAATGACACGCCTGCATGGATTGAAATCTTTGTGGACAATATAGTTAATTCGAGCGATTCCATTACATTCAGAATTCCTTGTTTGAGGGAAATGGCTTTTGCTCATGTTTTATTTCATGAATTAGGTCATCATATACATAAAGCAATTCATCCTGAGCACAACGAGCGTGAAGATGTCGCTGAAAAATGGGAAAAGAAATTAACTCGTTTGTTTGTCAGAAAAAGATACTGGTATGTTGTACCCTTTCGTTATCCATTAATATTGATTGTAAAGGGATTGAAAAATTGTTTTAAGAGTAGAAATAGGGACAGGTGTTCTGTCTCACTAATTCACTAACTTTTTAAACTTCATCAAAAAGGTGTCTCACATTCTACCTGTATAGTTCTGTTCGGTATAGGGGCACTCGCAAGCTCATATTGATTTTTTTCAACTACATATAGTATTTTCCCAGTATTGAGTAAGAAGATTATCGTTGACCATGATGTCCATTACATGAGGCTGGCACTCAGGGAGGCAAGCCTTGCTTTTTTGGAGGAAGAGGTTCCAGTAGGTGCACTTATTGTCCACGAGGGTCGGATAATTGCAAAGGCTCATAATAGCAGGGAGGCATCCTATGACCCAACTTGCCATGCAGAGCTGATTGCAATAAGAAAGACTGCAAAAAAACTTGGCACATGGAGGCTTTCCTCTTCTGTGCTTTATGTTACAAAAGAGCCATGTATAATGTGTGCAGGTGCAATGATTAATGCAAGGCTTAAGAGGGTTGTTTATGGCTGTAGAGATTCAAAGGGTGGGGCAGTAGGAAGTCTTTATAATATACTTAATGACAAAAGGCTTAATCATCGGGTGGAGGTTGTCTCTGGTGTCCTTGAGTCTGAATGTAGTGAGATTCTCAAGAGGTTTTTCAAAGGGCGTAGATAATTGTTAAGCTATATAGAGATTCACAGGGTCCCCCAAAAAAATCGCAAGATTTTTTTGGGGTGATGGAGAGGTGGCTGAGTGGTTGAAAGCGGCGGTCTCGAAAACCGTTATGGGTAACTCCATCGGGGGTTCGAATCCCCCCCTCTCCGGATAAACCTCTCAGTTACCTTATCCTCATACCCCTCAAGATTAATAGGTCTCTTACGCATCATATTTAGTTTCAATAATTTAAAATTGAGCTCTCTTAGCCTCTTCAGCCTTTCTTTGTCGTCATCAATTGTGTTTATGAGGTCGCGTAGGTTTACAATCTCGTTTCTGAGCTCAAGCTCAGGCGGAATGCATCCTGATATCCACTTTTATTTTGTGTGTTCGTGTTTTTCTTTTTCCTTGTGATAAGCCTCTTTTCCTGCCTCGATTGCCTCTGCAAGAATGGATCTCTTTTCTGCTACGAACTCCTTTCCGCTTTCGATTGTCTTTGCCACCCTGCCTTTAACCTCGCCCATAAGGTCATCTGCTTTATCCTTTACATCCTCTGCAAGCTCCCTTATCCTCTGCCTCGTCTCTTTTCCTGAGCGAGGAGCAAAAAGAAGCGCAACACCTGCTCCAATAACACCTCCAAGGAGAAAAGACACCACTACTGTGCCTGTGCTATGACCATCGTCTCTCATCTACTACCTCCTTTGAAAAGTTCCTTTAAGAAAAATGTAAGAGCAGCCATTATGCCTGCTCTTACCCCTGAAACCTTTACAGGTATATCTCGTATAACTTCATTTATTACTTTAATATTTTCTCCTAAGTCCCCAACAACATTGGAAAATTTCTTGACATCATCGGTAATGGTATTTATATTATCAGTCATCTCCTTTAGGCTTCTCATAGTTATACTTAGCTCATCCATCGTAGGTTTTATAGTGCTTTCCATAGTAGAGAGCAATTTAGAGAGTTCCTTGAATGTATTTCTTGCAGAAAGAAGGACAAATATAAGAAACCCTGCTACTAAGGCTAAGATAACCACAATAGCCACAAGAAGTATCTCGGTCATAATTCCTCCTTATCTAAAATAGATTGTAATATGAATTTAATGAGATGTAAAGAGGTAAAGTGATTTCCTCATAAGCTCATGAGGAGGTTTTACACCTGTCCAGAGCTCAAAGGCAAAGACACCCTGCCAAAGAAGCATTCCAAGACCATTGAATGTTCTACAGCCTTTTCTTCCTGCCTTTTTAAGCAAGGGAGTCTCTTTGTATATGAGGTCTCCGATTATGTGTGAGGGTCTTATCAGGGATATATCCAAAGGGATAGGGTCTGAGTCCTTAAGTCCTAAAGGAGTGGCATTTACGATAATGTCCATATCGGATATATTTCTCGGGGAATCCATGAAAAAAACATTTGTTTTTCCAAGCCTTTGTAAATCCCCTATTAGTTTTTCAGCCTTACCAATGTCGATATCATAGATATAAAGCCCTTTAGCCTTTTCAGTAAGATAGTAGCTTATTGCCTTTGAGGCACCACCTGCACCAAGGATTAAAACAGTCTTTGTCTTTGTCTTTATGCCTTGCTCAGAGAGGCTTTTCATAAAGCCTTTTCCGTCTGTGTTATAGCCGATGAGTCTACCGTCTTTGTTTACAATAGTATTTACAGCACCTATGGCTAATGCCTCTTTGTCTAATTTATCTAAAAAGGGGATTACATTTTCCTTATGTGGGACCGTAACATTTACGCCTGTCATGTTAAGTGTCCTTATAGCCTCTACTGCGTCCTTTAGCATCTCAGGCTTAACGGAAAATGTTACATAGCAGTAGTCAAGCCCTAAGTGCTCAAATGCAGTGTTATGCATGAGTGGCGAAAGACTGTGTGTAACAGGATAGCCCAGAAGGGCAATGACCTTTGTTTTTCCAGTTATCTTCATTTATCCTCCATTGCCCTTATCAAGCCCTCTGGGGTTGGCTCTATTACCTTTGCTTTTATTTTTAGTGCAGACTCTATATCCTTTAGCGAGACATCGTCTAAGAAGACATCCCTTTCATCCCTTAAGACAACATCAGGCACAAGAAGGATGTCATGTCCTTCGGTTTTATCCGAAAGCGTTCTTATTACATCTCGTCCTGTAATCAGCCCTGTTACTGTAATGGATTCACCGAAAAATCTGTTCTTTACTGGCACTAAGCTGACAGAGATACCGGATTTTGCAAGCCTTTCGAGGAACCTCTTAAAATAAGGATAAAAAGAGGTGCCTGCGAAGGTTATATATTTTTTATTGGAGTCTTTTATTTTTTGGGTGGTAATCGTTTTTGTCTTTGCATTAAAAAGAGAAACCATGCCTACACCGTTTTCGAGCTGGTGCAGTTCTCCATAGTCCCTGATGGAGGGGAATGTCATGCCTGCCTTTATATAAAGCTCATCAGCAGGATAAACAATCGGGTCTCCGTGTTTTTTCTTAAACCTTTTCTGAAAGCCCTCGATGATCTTTAGTGCGGACTCTGCGTTTTCCTTTTCAACAGCCCTTAGTTTTGTCTTTCTGTGGGCTGTAAGACCAACAGGCACAACTGCAATGGACTGAAGATTGGGATAAAGGGAGTAAAGCTCCCGTATGGTCTTTTTGAGCTCCTCTTTGTCATTAATGCCAGGGCAGAGCACTATCTGTGTGTGCATCTTTATACCATGCTTTTTAAGAAAGCCAAGGTCTTTCATTATGTCTGTGCCATTTTGGTTTCCAATCATCCTGTTTCTTAGTGCTCGGTTGGTTGAATGAACCGATATATAGAGCGGGCTCAACCTCTGCTTGGCAATCCTCTGTTTGTCTTCATCCGTGAGGTTCATCATGGTTATATAGTTTCCGTAAAGAAACGAGAGCCTGTAGTCTTCATCCTTTACATAGAGGGTTTTTCTTAGCCCTCTTGGATTCTGGCTGACAAAACAGAATATACAATTGCACTTGCATGTCTTTAGTTTGAATTGTCTTAGCTTTATGCCGGGTTTCTCCGATTCTTTGTGAGTAAGATTTATGTCTTCTGTCTTTCCGTCTCTTTTTATCTCTATATGTAGTTTAGGCTCACTGCCATAGAAGATGTAATCTATCTCGTCCTGGACAGGGTTTCCGTTTATGGAGACTATTACATCTCCTTTAAGGATGCCTGCCTTATGGGCAGCACTTCCTGCTACTACATTGTCAATGACTGCTTGCTCTTTCACCTGTCTTTTTTAGCTCCCTGTATATGTAATGAAGTCCTGAAAGCACTGTAAATGATGCGGTTGTCCATATGAGGGCATCCTTTATCTCTAAGGATAAAGGATAATTTATGTCGATAAGGACATAACAAAGCAGTATGAACTGCATTGCGATTGATAGTTTTCCCAGTGTAGAGGGCTCTACCTTTTGTGTATGTGTTGTCATATAAAGCAGTATCCATCCAATCGTTACGATTATATCCCTGCTTATGACCATTATGGTTAACCATCCTGGCACAAAGCCATAATAGGAAAACAGTATAAACGATGTCACGAGCAGAAATTTATCGGCAAGCGGGTCAAGGAATGTCCCAAGCAGAGTCTTCTGACCCTTAAGCCTTGCAATCAGCCCATCCATTACATCCGTAAGAGATGCCACCAAAAAAAGATAAAGCGCAGAGGTGTATCTTTCGTAGATAACCGCAGTT
The DNA here is from genome assembly GCA_016207905.1 of Nitrospirota bacterium. NCBI lineage: Bacteria > Pseudomonadati > Nitrospirota > Nitrospirota bacterium. The sequence goes on from JACQZC010000006.1 coordinate 11,198, forward strand.
ACAAACACCGGAATCAGGATAATCCTGAATACCGTAAGTGTATTAGGGAGATTAAGTATCCCCATATGTGCCTTATATTCGCCTCTTATGGAATATTAAATGGTATAGACCGAAGCCTGTATTTCAACCCCAATTTATTATAACATCTGTCATACGGTTTTTTTAAGACAAATGAAAGCAAAGCCCTTGCATGACATTTCTCTATCAGAAAACCATATGTTTCTGCCTCCTTGAATGCAAGCTGAAGCATTGTCTTTGCAGAGCCCTTTTTGCCTGAGAGGAATCTTAATTCCGAAAGCCCAAGCCTTGAATAAATGACTCCTCTTGGGTCTTTTGTTTTTTTCAATAGACTCATGGAGTCTTTTAGATATTTTTTCGATGAGGCGTATTTTCCAAGCAACATATGGGTCTTACCCATGCTCCAGAGGGTATATGCCTTACTGACCGTATCGCCTATTTTTGTGTAAAGCCGTAGTGCCCTTCTTAGATGAATCAGTGCGCCCTCGAGGTCTCCTTTCATTCTGAGGGCATTGCCGATTCCGCAATGTGAGTATGCAATACCAAATGTGTCTTTGAGTCTTCTGAATAGCTCGTTTGCAGAGCTGTAATATCCGAAGGATTCCTTATAAAGTCCCTTAATCCTCGTTACGCCTCCCAATCCACATAATGAATAGCCGATACCGCTTTCGATCCGAAGGGCTGTAAATGCCCTGAGAGAGTCTCTGAATGTTCTGATTGCTCCATAGATATCGCCTTTTATTCTAAGTGTTCCTGCCTTTGCCCAGAGACAAAAGGCTATGCCTTCTCTGTCTTTTATCCTTCTATAGAAGGACCCTGCTTCACTAAAGAGTCTCAGTGCAGTTTTCCATTTACCCAATGCCCTCATGCCTAATCCCATGCCAACGCCTGCATCTATGACTATGCTTGGGTCCTTTAGCTTTCTTCCGAGTTCAATTGCCTTCCTGTAGTATTCGATAGCGTCTTGAAAGTTCCCTGTCATCCTCGATGTATCGGCGATGCCCAAAAGACAATGAAGCTCCCTGCCTTGGTCTTTTCCCTTATACAGTCTAAAAGCGGTCTTATATGCCCTGAGCGAGGGGTAGTATCTCGATGTATCTTTTAATGCATCTGCCTTAGATACGATATTGTCAGCCATTTAGGAGTTTTCTTAGTCTTGAAATAAGTGCCTTATAGTCTTCCGAGTTAAAAAATGCAGAGCCCATGACCAATATATCGGCTCCTGCATCTGCCACTGCCTTTGCATTTTCAGGGGTTATACCGCCATCGACCTCTATCTGGGTTTTTAGTGCCTTTTCGGTTATGATTTTTTTCAGTCCCCTTATTTTTTCTATGCACTGTGGGATGAATCCCTGACCTCCAAAGCCAGGGTTAACTGACATCAAAACTACAAGGTCTGCCTCTTCGAGGATGTGCTCGAGTGCCCAGATAGGGGTTGCAGGATTCAACGATACACCTGCCTTTGCTCCACCTTCCTTTATCCAGCATACGGTTCTATGAAGATGAATGGATGCCTCGACATGAACTGTCAGGTAATCTGCACCTGAATCTATGAACTCCTTAAGGTATCTATCAGGCTCCTCTATCATGAGATGCACATCCAATGGGAGCCGTGTTACCTTTTTAATCGCATTAACTATAAATTGCCCGATGGTTATGTTTGGCACGAAATGGCCATCCATTATATCTATGTGGATCATATCCGCGCCTGCATCCTCGGCGGCTTTTATCTCCTCTTTAAGCCTCATGAAATCAGCGGACAGTATTGACGGAGCTATCTTTATCATCTGTGTTTGACCTCCCTTCTAATTGAATCCATATATTAGAGCTGGCATTTATCAATGTGCCTGGCTCGGGCATCTGTGCCTTTACCATCTCTCCTTTGCCTTCAATCTCGACCTTAAGCCCTAATTCCTCTACTAATGTCAAGGCATCCTCATTTGACATTCCTTTGAAAGAAGGGCAGTAATAGATTACACTATATGTGCCTTTGCTGACAATCAGCGTTACAAGCTCATCTGTTTTTTCCTGAGGATGAGGCTTCTGTGCGATTATCCTGCCTTTGTCAACCTCCCTTGAAAAGACAGAGATTATATTGGACAGCACTATGTCGTTTTGATGAAAGATTTTCTTAGCTTCATCTACTGTATTGCCGATGACAGAGGGAACGAAGTATGGCATTACGCCTTTGCTGAGCGTTACCTTTATCTCAGCTTTTCCTTTTATGGATGTGCCTGCCGGAATGTCCTGACTTATTATGTATCCTTCGGGTATATGCAGGTCATAGGCTTCTTCCATCACTGCTAAGGAAGCACCGATGTTTTTAGCTAAGCCCATTGCCTCGTTAAGGCTGATTGCCTTAAGGTTTGGGACAATGATTGTTCTGCCTTCATGGAGGAGCTTTAATGTGATATAGCCTGAAAGAACACTGAGGAGTGTGAACCAGAACAAATAAAAGAGTATCCGTTTTATCTTTTGCAAATCCTTACTCCAAAGAAACCGTTTTGGTATCTGATTCCCTAAGGGACATGTCTTATTATATATGACTTCTGAGACAGTTTTCATGGAATGGCATTAAAAACATGGCTTGATTAGGTTGCCGCTCTTTTTGACAATTCCATAATTAGTGTGGTAATTTAAAATTTGTGTATATAAGCCTTGAAAATGCACTAATAGGGAGATGATATGAACCATAGAAAGTCTTCTCTGCTCTTCAAAAAGGCAAAGGGCATTATACCCGGAGGTGTAAACAGCCCTGTAAGGGCATTTCTTGCAGTTGGCGGAACTCCTATATTTATATCAAAGGCAAAAGGCTCAAAGCTTTATGATGTAGATGGAAACTCCTATATAGATTATGTTCTTTCATGGGGACCTATGATTTTAGGGCATAGCCAACCAGATGTTATATCTGCCATTAAATCAGCCCTTCAAAGAGGCACAAGCTATGGAGCACCCACTCCGCTTGAGATAGAGCTTGCAGATCTGGTTATAAAGGCATATCCCTCCATGGATAAGGTGAGAATGGTCTCATCAGGCACAGAGGCAACAATGTCTGCTATAAGGGTTGCCAGAGGCTTTACGGGAAAAGATAAGATTGTCAAGTTTGAAGGATGCTATCACGGACATGCAGATGGCCTTCTTGTAAAGGCAGGCTCGGGAGCAACGACATTAGGCGTTCCTGATAGTCCGGGTGTTCCGGAGTCATACGCAAAAAACACTATTACACTGCCTTTCAATAACATCAATGCATTTAAGTCTGTTATAGAAAAAAACTATAAGTCCATTGCCTGTGTGATTGTGGAGCCAGTTATCGGAAATATAGGCTGTGTGCTTCCAAAGAAGGGATTTCTTGAGTCCCTGAGAGAGATAACCGAAAAACATGGCATAGTCCTTATCTTCGATGAGGTAATGACAGGCTTCAGGGTAGCATTTGGAGGTGCACAAGGGCATTATGGAATAAAGCCTGATATGACATGTCTTGGAAAGGTCATTGGCGGCGGGCTTCCTGTTGGTGCTTATGGAGGTAAAAAAGAGATAATGTCAATGGTAGCACCCGAAGGGCCTGTTTATCAGGCAGGAACGCTTTCAGGAAACCCCATAGCCATGACAGCTGGAATTGCCACAATCAAAATTCTCCTAAGAAAGGGTATCTACGATACCCTCGATAAAAAGGCATCTTTACTTGAAGAAGGTCTTAAGGATGCCTCAAAAAGGGCAGGTATAAAGACAAAATTTTACAGGGCAGGCACGATGTTTTGCACATATTTTACTGACACCGAGGTTATTGACTATAAGACTGCAAAGACCTCTGATACTGCTAAGTTTGCAAGGTTTTTCCATGGCATGCTCGATAGGGGCATAAACCTTGCACCAAGCCAGTTCGAGGCAGGCTTTATATCTCTTGCACACTCTAAAGAAGACATGGAAAAGACCGCAAAAGCGGCATATGAAACCTTCAAAACTCTATAAATGCTTGATTTTAAGGGGGTCAGTTCATTAGTTGTTTAAGTGGTTAAGGAGAATTGGTTCGTTTAAGGGATTAATATCCGACATACCCTTCAGGGGAAAGCTCGTTATAGCCCTGCTTTTAGTCATAATACTTGCAGGTGCCGGATTTGGGGCATTCAAGTTTTATGATTTCACACAGAACAATCCAAGGTTCTGCCTGAGCTGTCATCTCATGGAGCCTGCATTCAAGGCATGGGAGGTAAGCGAGCATAAAGGACTTAACTGTCACGAATGCCACCACCTTTCGATAACCGACCAGAATAGACTCCTTATAAGCTTTGTGCTTAAAAGGCCAACAAAGGTCCCTCCAAGACATGGAAAGATAATTGTGCCATGGAAATTCTGTATCAAATGCCACTGGGAAAAAGACGAAAGATTCGAGAAAGCCAAGCCCATAAACAAGTCAAGGCTTCATGCAAAACACTACTTTATGGAGCAGATAGAGTGCTCAAAATGCCATGGATATATCGTCCATAGATTCACGCCTGAGGAAAGATTCTGTATGAACTGCCATACAGGCAAGGAAGTTCATGGCATGGGCATGGAAAAGCTTGCCTGTCTTAACTGTCATACAGACAGGATGCCTGACCTCAAACCCGGAAGGAAAAAATGTCTTTTCTGTCATGGGAAAGAAGAGATAAGAAAAGAGCTCATAAGAGACGGCACCATAGATGTGCTTCGCTATCAGCCATCTCCTGAGACCATCGAGAAGGCAATAAAGGTAAATATACCTGAGAATGCACCTATGCAGTTTCACTGCTATGAATGCCATAAGCCTCATGAAAAAATCAGGCCTGATTGGGGAGATTGTCTTAACTGCCATAGAAACATACTCGATATTGGAAGACATGACCTTCATATAAAAGTAGTTGGCATGAAGTGCAAGGACTGCCATAAGCCACATATATGGCGGGTGACTGGGAAATCTGCAAGGAAAAACTGCACTACCTGCCATGAATACAGAGAGCCAAAGAGGTTTATATCTGCATCTCCCTAAGCCATTCCTGTTACCCTGTTGCAAAGACTTTCTTTTTCCTGTATAGTTTTTTTATGAAAAGCCATTTGCTGAGACCTCTTTATGTGGTTGTTGCATTGGTTGCCATAATATTCATTGCGAGAGTCATTGTTGTGCCTTCTGATTTTGGGGTCGGGGAAAAGGGCTATATGTATGGCTGGCATAGAAAGGCAAATGAGGATGAGTGGAAGGCATTTAAAGTAAAATTCAAAAATAGGGATTTTTGTAAGGATTGTCATGTTAGTGAGTATGACTCGGTAATGAAATCTCCACATAGCATTATCAACTGCGAAAACTGTCATGGCCCTGCATATGAGCATCCAGAAGAGCCTCCAAAGCTCATTATAAATAAAGAGCGGGAGCACTGCCTAAGATGCCATAGCAGGCTTCCATATAAGCAGACGGAAAGGGCGGATATAAAAGGGATTATTCCTGATAATCATAATCCTGATATAGAATGTGTCTCATGCCATAACCCTCACAGCCCAAAAGGAGATGCATTGTGATTTCAAGAAGGGACTTCTTAAAGACAGGCTTGATGGTTGGAGCAGGATTGGGGCTTTCATCTATATTAGGAAAAGACATCCTAAGTAGTGCAGGTATTATAACCCCCAAAAGGTGGGTCTTTCTTGTGGATACCTTTAAGTGTGTGGGCTGTGGACTTTGCGTGAGGGCATGCAAGTTGGAAAACGAGATACCTTACGATGTCCCTGTAACAAGGACATGGGTTGAAAGATATGTTGTGAAAAAAGACGGCACAGTGCTTGCGGATTCACCATATGGCGGAAGAGATGGCTATCTCATAAATAACCCTCAGGGCATTGTTGTCCCTCAGGAAGACATAGCAAAGGCATTTTTTGTTCCAAAGCTCTGTAATCAGTGCACAAACCCGCCTTGTGTTCAGGTCTGCCCTGTTGGAGCTACCTATCAGACAAATGATGGGGTTGTGCTCGTTGACAGAAAATGGTGCATTGGCTGTGGATATTGCATTATGGCATGTCCATATGGAGTAAGGTTTTTCCATCCAGTCCATAAAGTAGCAGAGAAATGCAATTTCTGTTACCACAGGATTACCAAGGGCATGAAACCAGCATGTGAGGACGCATGCCCATTTGGTGCAAGACATATCGGAGACATAAACGACCCTGCCCACCCTGTGGCAGATATAATAAAAACACAAAGGGTTTCTGTTTTAAAAGATGAGTTTGGAACAAAGCCCTCTGTCTATTATTTGGGATATGATTCTCTTATTAGATGATTTTCAGTGAGGTGAGTTATGGAAGTTCACGGTGAGCTTTGGACATTAAAAGAGCTTTTTGTATATCCAAACGAGTATATATACTGGGCATTGCAGATAGTAATGTATCCTTTGATGACAGGGCTTGTTGCAGGTGCATTCGTGCTTTCCAGCCTTTATCATGTGTTTGACAGAAAGGAGCTAAAGGAGATGTCGCGGTTTTCTCTGATATTCTCATATGCCCTTCTTTTAGCCGCACCCATGCCGCTTCTTTTTCATCTCCTTCAGCCTTTAAGGGGGTTCTATGTGTTTTTAACCCCTCATTTTACCTCAGCCATCGCCGCATTCGGTGTAGTGTTTTTCTCATATGCAGGACTGGTTGCATCAGAGATATGGTTTGTGGAAAGAAGATTCTTTGTGCAGTCAGCGCAAAGGCTGAGGAATGCAAGCGGAATTGCCAATAAGGTTAAGGGCTTTATTTATAGGGCATGGAGCTTAGGTGCGTATGATATAAGCGAGGAGGCATTAAGAAAAGACGGCAAGGTCATAAGAGTGCTTGCAGGCATAGGTGTTCCTGTTGCATGTTTTTTGCATGGCTATGCAGGGTTTATCTTTGGCTCTGTAAAGGCAAATGCCCTCTGGATGACCCCACTTATGCCTGTTATATTCATAATGTCTGCAATAGTGTCGGGCATAGCCCTCTGCATGCTCACATATATAATCGTGCTTGAGATTAATAGATTGAAGTCTAAGAGGATGAAAAAGCTATTGCCTCTAGAGGAATCAGGAGGGGTTGAGATGGATATCATAAAAATGACATCTAAATACCTCGTATTCTTTATGGTCATAGCAGTAACATTGGAATTCCTTGACCTTGTCTTCAGAGGCTATACGGCAGTCAAGCACTGGGACATATTAAGGACAGTGATATACGAAAGGGATTTCTTCAATATATTCATACTTCAGTACGGCATCGGAAATCTCATTCCCCTTGTAATGCTGATTATGCCGGGGCTTACTAAGAGGAGGGCAATTATAGCACTAATCCTGATTCTCATCGGTGTGTTTATGATGAGGTGGAATGTAGTTGTCGGAGGACAGTCCTTCTCGCTTACACTTTCAGGATATATGCACTATAAGATACCCATTATCCCCCAGAACTTTGAGACCTATAAGGAGGGAATCATTGGAGCACTCACGATTATCTCGCTTCCATTTATCTTCCTCTGGATTTTAAGTAAGGTAATCCCTCTTACAAAGGAAGAGTAGGAGTGCAAAATTCTATTACAATTGCAGGTTGCATAGATTGAGCTTGACAAAGATTTTACTCCTGCTATGCTTTTATAAAGGCGGTTGGTATGGAGAGAATCAAAATCCTTGTAATAGATGACGAGCAGACGATTGTGAACTCGTTTATTCATTATTTCTCCAAAAGGAGCTATGAAATCACAGGTATTACCTCATCCGAGGATGCATTGGTTTTCATTGCTCAGGAGCCATTTGATGTTATAATCACAGACCTTCACATGAGCCCTGTAACTGGCTTTGAACTCATAGATGTCGTAAGAAGGGTAAACCCAAAGGCACTTCTTATAGTCATGTCAGGCAGGTATGGAGCAGAAGATGTAAAGGGCTTGAATATAGATTATTTTTTTGAAAAGCCATTCGTTTTCAAGAAGATCGAAACCTGCATAAAAGAGAGATTTGTTTTAAGCAAAAGTGCATGAATTAAAAATGTGTGTCAAATTAAATCCTCGATTGCTTTCTTCATATCCTCTGGAAGAGGGCTTTTGAATTCCATATACTGTCCTATAATTGGATGGACAAACCCTAAGAGCCCTGAATGAAGCATCTGTCGTGAAAACCTCACTCCATTCAGTACTGTCTTTTTCCCATATGTTTTGTCTCCTAAAACAGGATTGCCTATAGAGGCAAAATGAACCCTTATCTGGTGTGTCCTTCCTGTAAGGAGCTTTATATTTAAGAGTGTTGCCGACCGAAACCTTTCTATAACAGCCCACTCGGTTTGTGCTTTTTTTAGGCTTTTTGCCTTTGTTGACATTTTTTTTCTGTCAGAAGGCGAGCGGCCTATGCCTGATGAAATCCTTCCTCGTGGTTCTTTAAGTTTTCCATAAACGAGGGCAATGTATTGCTTGTTAATCGTTTTGTTTTTGAACTGCTCGATGAGACCATAGTAGGCATCATCCCTAAGTGCAACTACCATGACCCCTGAGGTATCCTTATCAAGCCTGTGCACAACCCCGGGCCTTAGGGGGCCACCAACTGCCTCAAGGCTTCCAATGTGAAAGGCAAGGGCATTCATGAGTGTGCCTTTTTCATGGCCTACTGCAGGATAAACGACCATACCCTGTGGCTTATCGACCACTGCGAGGAATTCATCCCTATAAAATATATTGACAGGAATATTCTCAGGGATGAGCGTGGGGGGCGGTTTCTCAGGTATGGTTATTTGTAAAATAGCATTGGCTTTTGCCCTGTAATCGGGCTTTAAAGTTTTTCCGTCAAGTGTGACCATGCCTTTGTCTATGAGCAGGTGAACCTGTGACCTGCTGATGCCTGTTTTTTCAGAGACTAATTTATCTATGCGTTTGCCTGAGTCTTCTTCGGAAACCCTGATGAGCATTTCTTCTTTATCCCTGTTACATATCTCTATGGGTGACATTGACGCTCAGGGATTTCCCTTTCAAGATAGAAGAAATGCTGTCCACTATAACGGGTGAGCGGTGTCTTCCGCCTGTGCATCCGATGCCTATTGTGAGATAGGTCCTTCCTTCTTTTATATAAAGGGGTATAAGGAAATCGAGGAGGTTTAAAAGCCTTTTTATAAATTCTTCTGTTTCGCTCCTCTGAAGGACAAAGTCCATAACTTCAGAATCACTGCCTTTGAGGTCCTTGAGCTCTGGCACAAAATAGGGGTTTGGAATAAACCTGACATCTAATAGAAGGTCAATATTGCTTGGAACTCCAAATTTATACCCAAACGATATGAAGGTAACTGTCATAATACCTTCTTCATTTGTCTTGCCAAACAGGGATGTTATGAGGTGTCTTAGCTGGTGCGGTGTGTACGAAGAGGTATCCAGTATTCTGTCGGATACATTTCTAAGGGGCTGAAGGAGTTTTATCTCTGCCTCTATCGCATCTTCAATGCCTTTCCCCTCTATGTAGAGGGGATGGGGTCTTCTGGTCTCCTTGAACCTCCTTATGAGCACATCTATTTCTGCCTCGAGGTAAACGACAGAGATACTGTATTTCTGTCTGAGGCTTGAAAGTATGGATTCCACTTCGTGAAGGAACTCCTTTTCCCTGACATCGATACTGACTGCTATTTTCCTTATGGCAGTTTTAGATGTCTCTATGTTTGCAAATGAATCGATCATCTGTGGCGGAAGGTTGTCAACCGAGATAAAGCTGCTGTCTTCGAGTGCCCTGAGTGCAATTGTCTTTCCAGAGCCTGACAGACCCGTTATGATGACAATTGTGGGTTTCACGGATGTGTTTTATTTTATCGGCTCTATGAGCCCTAAATTTCCATCCGTTCTCTTATAGAGGACATTTATATCTCCGCTCTGGTCATTCGTAAAAACGAAGAAGTCCTTATCGAGAAGCTCCATCTGCATAGCGGCTTCATCAGGGCTCATGGGCTTCATATCGAACTGTTTTCTCTTTATAATCTTTGGGGATTCGGGAGAAACCGGAATGCTTGCGGATGTCCTGCCTTTATCTATCTTTCTATGAGAGACCATTTTTTCCTTAAATTTTTTGACCTGCCTTTCAAGCTTCTCGATGACCTCATCGATTGCCGAATATATCTCGCCTGTAATTCCCTCTGCCTGTATCATCACTCCGTTTGCCTTTAGAAGTACCTCGGCCTTGTGCCTGTATTTCTGAACGCTCAGCGTTACGACTGCCTCGGTAATATTTGAAAGATACCTTTCGAATTTTTTTACCTTTTCTTCTGCATAGTCTTTAAGAACCGATGTTACTTCAATCTGCCTTCCGACAACGACTATGTTCATTTTGCCTCCTCATGTTTGATTGAGTTTTTTCTCTGCACCTGAGATACAATCTTAAGCTCATCCCTGTATTTTGCAACAGTCCTTCTTGCCATCGTTATGCTTTGCTGTTTGAGGAGCTCTACTATCTTCTGGTCGCTTAAAGGTTTTTTATAAGACTCCTCGGAGATTATCTTCCTGATTAATTCTTTAACGGCAGTCGAAGAGACCTTTCCTGTGTCTGAATTTATGCCTGTGCTGAAGAAGAATCTAAAACCAAGTATGCCATGACTGCATGAGAGGTATTTGTTTGCAGTTGTCCTGCTTATGGTGCTTTCGTGCATTCCAATGTCTTCGGCAACATCCCTGAGGTTCATTGGCTTAAGCAAAGATGAGCCGGCATCGAAGAAGCCTTTCTGGAATTTAAGGATGCTTTCGGTAACCCTATAAATGGTCTTATTTCTGTGGTCAAGGCTTTTCATTAGCCATGTGGCAGAGCGGAGTTTTTCCTCCAGATACTGCCTGTCTTCTTTTGGAAGGGAGTTTTTGTGTAAAAGCAGTTTCCTGTAGAAGTTGTTGATTCTCAAGCCGGGCATGCCCTCGTCGTTTAAGGTTATTCTGTAGCCATCTTCGGTTTTTGTAACAAACACATCCGGGGTGATATAAGCAGGAGGCTCGCTTGCGAAATTTCTGCCTGGTTTTGGCTCAAGGGACGAGATGACCTTTACTGCCTCGATGACAAGGTCAATAGAGCAGGCATAATGCTTTGCAATATTAGCGTATCGTTTTTTTTCGAGGTCTTCAAGGTTATGTAAAACGATGCTTTCTGCAAGGCTTCCTTCAAGGTTAAGGGATTTAAGCTGTATGAGCAAACACTCCCTCATGTCCATTGCACCGATGCCAAGTGGGTCGAATGTCTGTATGAGTCTAATGGCATCGGTTGCCTTATCCTGGCTACAATTAGCCGTTTTTGCTATATCTTCAACCGATGCTCTTAGATAGCCGTTTTCATCTATATTGCCTATAACATACTGACCTATGTCTTTAATATCATCCAATGCACCCGAGAACTTTAACTGCCAGAGAAGGTGCTCATAGAGGTCTGGGGGTTTGCTTACAAACTGCTCTACAGGAGGTAAAAGGACAGTGCCAGGGGTAAAATATCCAAGGTCTCTTCCATCGAGCCCTCTTTCCTCGAAGTAGTCGTCCACAGAAGAAGAGGAAAGGCTCATCATCTTCTCGAGGGGCATCTCTGTATCTTCTTCTGTTTCGTTTGCCTCTGTCGTGTCTGCCTCGGATAACCCTTCGGTAGTTTCTCCGGATGGTTCTTCAACGGTTTCTTCAAGAAACGGGTTTTCTACAAGCTCATTTGAGATGGTAAGGGAAAGCTCAAGCTGGGGCATCTGAAGAAGCTTTATTGCCTGTTGAAGCTGTGGCGTTAGTATAAGCTTCTGAAGGAGTTTTAGTTCCAGCTTATGTTCGAGTGCCATTAAAGTTTGAACTCCTCTCCAAGGTATATGTCTTTCACCCTATGGCTTGAAACTATTTTTTCGGGTAGACCTTCCTCGAGGATTTCTCCATGGCTAAGGATATATGCCCTGTCGGTTATCGAAAGGGTTTCCCTTACATTGTGGTCGGTTATAAGCACTCCAAGTCCCCTGTCCTTAAGATATTTTAACATCTTTTTAAGCTCTATGATTGCAATCGGGTCGATTCCTGCAAATGGCTCGTCAAAAAGAATGAACTTTGGCTCGATTGCAATAGACCGTGCTATCTCAGCCCTTCGCCTTTCACCGCCTGAGAGCCTGAAGCTGTCCCTCTCGGCAAATTCCCTGAGGTTAAACTCATCGAGGAGGTGCTCTATGCGGATTTTAATCTCATCCTCAGACAATCCCTTTATTTCCAGAACTGCCCTCAGGTTGTCTCTGACAGTGAGCTTTCTGAATATAGAGGGCTCCTGTGGAAGATAGCTTATACCCATCTCTGCCCTCTTATACATTGGTAGATGTCCTATGCCCTCACCATCAAGCGTAATTGAGCCTTCGTCAGGCTTTAGCATTCCGACAATCATGTAAAATGTGGTTGTCTTGCCTGCACCATTAGGGCCAAGAAGCCCCACTATCTCGCCTGAGCCGATACCGAGGTTGACGCCATCGACCACTAATTTACCGCTATATCTCTTGGATAGTTTCTCTACGGCAAGTGTATGCACCTTATTCCTTCTGTCTCAGGATTACCCTGCTGTCTTCTATTAAATAGCGGTTCTCTTTAATCATATAAATTATCTTTGAGCCTGTAACCACATTTTCGCCTTCAACGGCCTTTGGCTCGCCTGTAAGAACTATCTTTTCCTCGCCTGCAATGAATACTGCCTTGTTTGAGGTTACGACCTTTTGTCCCCTTATAAGCCTTACATTACCATCTGCCTCTATCTTATCTACTTTTCCATCGCTCGAATAAAAGACGAGCATTCGGTCGGAGTGCATTATTATGTCATCGGTCCTTGCAACCACAGAGCCTTCAAATAGTGCCTTGAAGGTGTCCGCAGAAAGAGTAGAGGAGGTTATCACAATCGGGCCTTTATCCTCTCCAAAGAGCCTTTCTTGAGCAGGGGACTCTCCTCTGAGAAAGATAAGACTCAGGATTATAAATATGACTCTAAAAAAATTCTGCCGTGACATCTTTAAGTATCCATTTATCGTGTGTAGCCTTAAGCCCTTTGCCCTGTATCTTTAACCTCTTACCCTCAAGCACAACTGTGTCTTCCGTAAGGAGCTCATGCCCTGCTTGAAGCTTAATAGACTCTGTCTTTATTACATAGTCCTTTGTCCATGCCTTTATATCGCCTTTCATGCTGAGGTCTTTGCTTTCCATGTCATAAGTGCCACGCTCTCCTGATACCTCTATGTCCCTGTCAGGAAGGGTTACCTTAACCTCCCTGAGATAGGCAAATTCTTCATCCTCCGAAAGCAGTGCCGACTTTGAGCTGAGTGACCACCGGAGGGTGCCACCTTCTCTGTGTGCAATCCTTAGCCCTTCGATAAATGAGCCTGAGGGCCTTATGGCATCATTATTGCTATTTTCTTTTTTAAAAGCAATACCTATAAAGAAAACGACAAAGACGATGGCAATAAACAATGCCGAAGGCAATAAGATTTTCTTCATATAAAAATTTTATCATAGCAGGGATACTTAGTAAAGGGCATGTATGGGTTCAGGACATATGAGACAAGTTATACCCCCCTCACCCCAGCCCTCTCCCGCAAGGGGAGAGGGTAATTAAAAGGAAGCAAAAACCTGTCCTGTAAGGAAAAATGCGATTTGCTTTATCGACCCCTCCCTTGATGGGAGGGGTTAGGGGAGGGTGATTTAATTGACGCATTCAGTCTCACATGTATCTGAACCCTTACAGAAAGCGAATGGCCTTGTCAAGCCAATTTAGAAATGTCTTATTCTTGCCAGTTTAGAAAAAGGGGGGAATTAAAAGGGGTGCGTGAGATTCTGAAATGAATTCAGAATGACCCCTCACCCTAATCCTCTCCCGCAAGGGGAGAGGGAAAAGAAAACCATAGTTCATTTTTTGCTTGACAAATAGATTTCAATAGTTTATTATCTAACTATAGTTTATAGAAGGGTAAATATAGAAAAGGATTACACACACATACCCCTCTTAATAGAAAAGAGTAAAGCAAAAGTAAAGGAAAAGTAAACAAGTAAACATGGGAATCGTTAAAAATCAATGGGTTATGAGACACCCCCCCTCCCCAGTAAACTAAACTTAGGAAGGGAAAAGTAGAATGAACGCTTGAACACTCAAAAAGATGATAAAGCTATTGAATTAAAAGAGAAAATCCCTGAAAACAGAGCTAAAGAATGGACATATAAAAAAAGGAGGTGGAAACGAATGTAATGACAACAAAGGACTGGATTCCCCGAACAAGTCGGGGAATGACAAAAGGGGTGAGGCAATGGGGATGGCATGCATGAGTTAAGGTGGTGGGAAGGTTTGAAAATATTCGTAGAGTTTGCTTGAATATATTGTTAAACTTATCAGAGGGAGGAGGTTGCACCGTGGCAAAGGAGGCATTGCTTGTAATCGATATGCTTAATGATTTTGTCCTTAAGGGCGCACCGCTTGAAGTGCCTGAAACAAGAAGGATTATCCCTAATATCGAGCAGGAGATTAAAAAGGCAAAAGCCAAAGGCAACCCCGTGATTTATGTATGCGATACTCATAAGCCCGATGATAGGGAATTCAAGAAGTTTGGCTGGCCCCCTCATGCAGTTAAAGGCACAAAGGGCGCAAAAGTAGTTTCAGAGCTCAAGCCTAAAAAGAAAGACATAATAATAGAGAAGACTACTTATTCGGGGTTTTATAAGACAAAACTCGATAAGACGCTGAAAAGACTTGGCTGTGATTCCTTACTCCTGACAGGCTGTGTCACCCACATATGCGTGATGTTTACTGCATCGGATGCAGTTCTTAGAGACTATAAGGTTACCGTTGCCCAAGAAGGAGTGGCAGGGCTTTCCAAGGAAGACCATGATTCTGCATTAAGGATTATGAAGAATGTAATGGGTGTAAAAGTCAGGTAATGGAGGAGTTTATGTTTCATACTGCAGAGCCTTCGGATGTCTTAAGCGGAAGGATTACGGATGTCTATTTCGAAAGAACACTGAGAATCCTCAAGGCAAAGGGAATAAACCCTATTGTTAAAGCCGAGTTTTTCGCAAAAACCCTTCCAGAGGACTGGCAATGGGCTGTGTTTGCAGGGCTTCAGGAGGCAATGTATCTTATGAAGAGCCTGCCTATAAAAGTCAGGGCATTAAAGGAAGGCACGGTCTTTTACCCCTATGAGCCTGTCATGGAGATAGAGGGCAGGTATCAGGATTTCTGCGTTTATGAGACTGCAATCTTAGGACTAATCTGTCAGGCATCAGGGGTTGCCACGAAATCCGCAAGATTCAAGAAATTAGCAGGTCAAAGGCCTGTCATAAGTTTTGGCGCAAGAAGAATGCATCCTATCCTTGCTCCTATGATTGAGAGAAATGCCTATATAGGAGGTTGTGACGGAGTAGCAGTCGTAAGGTCAGGCGAGATAATCGGCGAGGACCCTATGGGCACAATACCTCATGCACTGATTATATGTTTTGGGTCGACTGTCGAGGCAATAAAGGCATACGATGAGGTCCTTGAACGCAGGTTTCCGAGGGTTGCACTCATAGATACCTTCTTAGATGAGAAGTTCGAGTGCCTTAATGTCGCAAGTTCAATGGGTAAAAAGCTCTTTGCCGTGAGATTCGATACGCCATCTTCAAGAAGGGGGAATTTTATGAGAATCCTCGAGGAGTGCAGGTGGGAGCTGAATCTAAGAGGTTATGGACATGTAAAGTTTTTTGTAAGCGGAGGCATAAAAGAGGCAGATTTGCCTACTCTTAATCCATTCGTCGATGGCTATGGCATTGGAACATCGATAAGCAATGCGCCTGTTGTCGATTATGCAATGGACATTATGGAGGTGGAAGGCAAGCCCATTGCAAAAAGAGGCAAGTGGTCGGGTAGTAAAAGACTTCTTTATTGCCCTTCATGCAGAGAAAGAAAGATACTGCCAAATACCCAAGCAAAACATATCAGCTCCTGTGGGAAAAAATTCAAAGACCTTCTCGTCCCTGTGCTTGACTCTGGAGAATCCCTTATAAAGATAGAGTCTGCCCAACTGCTCAGAAAAACTGTGCTCGAAAACATAAAGGATATACCTCTTTAGGGTGTGGTATATAATATCTGCAATCCTCCTATGGAGCTCTTTGGGTGTGATGGTAAGGCTTTCCGGGGTGCCTGTTCATGTCCTGATGTTTTATTCCTCTATGGTATCTGTCCTGATACAGGGCATAATACTTCTGACGGGAAAATACAGACATTATTTGCCAAAGTCAAAAGAGCTTCCTTATCTATTTATCCTCGGAGTTATATCCCTCACCAATACATTCACCTTCTTTTATGCCTTTAAAAATACGACCATTGCAAATGCGGTCTTTGCACACTATATAGCACCTGTGGTCGTTGCATTCCTTTCGCCTATATTTTTAAAGGAGAGGCTTACCAAAAGCATTCTGTTTTCCATAGTCATTGCCAGTGTGGGTCTGTGGATACTGCTTGGGATTAGCTTTTCGGAGATGATGTCTTTCTTTAAAGAGCCAAGCAGTGATGCCATTGGGATTATATCAGGACTTTTCTCGGGCCTTGCGTATGCACTTGTGATTTTACTGGCAAGGGTCTTCTCTCAGAGATTTAATCCTCTTATACTTTGTTTTTTCCTAAACCTGATAATTAGCACGATTCTTTTGCCTTTTGTAAGGGTTTTTCCGCTTGATGCCCTCTTAATCTTTCTCATAGTGGGAACGGTTCATTCTGCAATTGCACCTATACTTTACTTTAAGGGCATGAGTAAGGTCAGGGCAAACAGGGCCGCAATCTTAGGCTACATAGAGCCTGTTGGTGCTATAATCTTTGGTATGATATTTCTCAGCGAATATCCAGAGGCAGTTTCCTTGATAGGTGGTGCATTGATAATCCTTTCAGGCTATATAGTGATAAGGGAAAAGGAATGAATCCAAAAAATAAAAAAGCTACCTCTGAGAAAAAGGCAAAAGGGGCTCTTTTTGAGGGGTATAAGAAAGAATGAAGGAATCCTTGTATTTAAAAGGCAGGTGTTTTATACTGATTTTAAGTGGTGAAATAAAAGGAGGCTTAGGTGATACCAATTGAATTTGGCATAATTGTTTTTAAAGAGGATAAAACCTATGTGGCATATTGTCCTGAGCTTGACATATCAAGCTGTGGTGAGAATGTGGAGCATGCAAAAGAGATGCTCAAGACTGCTGTAAAATTATTTCTTGAAGAGGCTGAAAAAATGGGCACCCTTGAAGATATTCTGGCAGAGTCCCGCTACATAAAGGATGAAAACGGCAAATGGCTTCCGCCTAAGATGGTTGCAACCGAGCTGGTAAGCATTTCTTAAATGCCCCGAATAATCCCTATCTCTTCAAGCAAACTAAGGAAGGTCTTTGAAAAAGCAGGTTTTAAGTGTGTGCGTGTAGAAGGGGACCATTTTGTTTATACGAAACCCATGGTGTCAAGACCAGTTGTCATACCTGATTGGCCAGAGGTGCCTGTCTTTATTATCAAGAACAACCTTAGAACCGCTGGTATTAGCAGGGAGGAGTATTTTTCTTTACTTGAGGAGGTTTAATATGAGATGCCATAAGCCTTGAGCGAGCAAAGGGGATGTTGGTGGAGGAGTGGTGGAGGTAAAGCCTTAATGAGAAGCGGAGAGTGGGTGGTGTTTTTTTTATTGGGAAGGTGAAATTGGGAGAAGTGATGCCAAAAACTAATTATCAGGAATGTCAGATCAAGTCTAATCTATCTCATATTATTTCTATGTCATTAAAACTTTCAGCCTATCAATTCTTTCACTGCGTCTACTGCCTCGTGAACAGTATAAACACGGACAAGGTCTTCATGTGTGTGCCAATGCACCCTCAAAGATTCATGTTCGCGAACGGAAGTCGCATTTTGCTGGTCATCAATGAAATATGCAAATTCTTCACTCTTATCAGAAAACATTGAAAACTTTAGAGTATCTATATAAAAATAATAGTCTTTTAAACCTCTACAAAAAGGTTGTACCTTTTTGTAGATTTCTTCAAGTGCATCTTTTTTACGAAGAAAATCGTTAACCTTTTTTGACTTGCATGGAACTATTTTAAATAAATCACGCGCTAATATTCTCCGAGCCAAATCTTGAACTGTTTCATCAATATTATTCATTCTTGCAACATAATCAATTAAAATCCAGAGAGAATAATCATCTAAAGACAAAAGTTCCATTGGTTGTAAAGCATCTCCCGAAATAACTTTCATAAAAGGTTCAAGGATTTTGATAATTTCAGTTTTTTTAAACTTATCAATATCTTCTTTTAGGACTTCTTTAAATCTTCGTAAAAATAATGCGACCATTCCCTCTGCAATACGGACAGTTTTATGATGATAAACGGTTTCGTACAATGCCCTGCGAGCGATAAGAAATTGTTCTACAATTCTCAGCCCTTTCCTTTCATCGAATCCAATGACTATTTTATTGTCACTTGTTTTACCTACAGTGCAAGTTGATAGAAGCCAATCTAAATTATACTGACCATAGGTTACACCACATTGGTGTGTATCTCTTAATAAGAAGTCTGCTCTATCAACATCAATATCACTATTAAGTAAGCGCGGGAGATAAGGCAAATAATATTTACCTCTTAACAAATAAGAAAGTCGTTTACTTGAGCCAAGCTCATCCTATCCTGCTCAAGCAATTTATGCAACTGACCATCCTCCCATAAAAGCATAGCATGACCTACAAGCTCATGCCATTTTGCACCCTCTAGATATTTCTTGCTTTCATTTAATCCAAGCTTGTATATCCATTTATCGAAATCATAATCTTCTCCGACTATTTCTCTTTCCCAAGCATGAGATAGAGGTCCATGTCCTAAGTCATGACATAAAGCAGCAACAGCTATGTCACGAATTACAGAAGAATTTGGGCATAATAAATCAGTTAATAAATTACGACAAGCATGTTCTAATTGTTTTGTAAAGCGAATAGCTAAATATGAAGCTCCAAGAGAATGTACTAATCGTGAATGTTCTGCACCAGGAAATACTAAATGTCCTAGACCTGTCTGTCTAATCCTACGTAAACGTTGAAGCTCTGGAGTCCGTAAAACATTAATTACTACTGTTTCAACGCCATAAAATTCCATCAACCCATGGACTGAATCTTGAACACGAATTCTATTCTTTGGCATAAGATTAATTACACTAAGCTTTTTAGCAAATCATCAATGTACCCTAATTGGTCTTTATCGAAACCATGAGCAGTTTTTAAACCATCCAATTTAGTTTTAAGCGTCTCTTTTTGAACAATAGGCATTAAATTTAAAATCTCAGAATCTGGAAGATAGTTTTTAAATTGTTGTAATTCTTCTAATGGTGAGAATTTTCCAATAGATTGTTGTGATGCCCGCAAAAAAGCAGCTAATTCAGATGGCGACTCTTGAACTAGTTTTGATGCTTGGCAGCGCTTTTTGGGATCTTTTTCCAAAGCTTCTGCAAGTAGATTCCGCATAGGTTCTTGAACTAAAGATAAATCAACTCGTTTCTCCCATTCATCCCTAACGCGTTCTAATAATACAGCCTCAAACTTACTTCTTTCCTCAGGCGTAGAAATTCTTGGTGGGTTTTCGTCCTTATCAAATAATGGGAATCGTCCAACTAATGCGTTATAAACTGTCGCCCCTAAAGCCCAAATATCTACTTTTTCAGGTTGTTCTTTAAGATATTTATCTAATTCAAGAAGTTCTGGAGCTCGTGTCCGAAGACTACCAGTTGCAGAGACAACCTCAGCTACAAATGCCTCTTTCTTTCGACAAATACCAAAATCAAGAAGAATGTAGTCTTCCCCATCTTTACCAATGTTATCTGGTTTCACATCTCCATGTACAAGACCCATCGAATGGAGAAATGCAAGGGCGTTGGCAATATCGTAAAGAAGATTTGCTGCTTCTTGTACTCCTTTTGCTCTCCAACCGTCATCCAGCACAAAAGGTAATCGTTCTTCTACCAAGAAAGATTCACTTTTTTTATTCATAAAAAAATGGGTTTTGATAATATTCTTATGCTTCATTAATAAAGGATGGGGTTGTAATTCTCTTGCCATTATTTTGTCTATGTGAGGTAAGCTGGAAAAAGTGGACACCAAAAGTTAAGTAAAATAACTTAATGGAGGTGTCTGGATGGAGAGAATACCGTATGGGAAGTACACGAAGGAGTTTAGGGAGGAAGCGGTAAAGCTGGTGGTTCAGGGAGGGC
>JACQZC010000007.1 GCA_016207905.1 Nitrospirota bacterium
TTACCGAGGCGTCCTGCCCCGAATGCACAGAGGGAAGCCCACAGCTATTTTCCGCATCCGCCCAATGCCCGCCTGTGCCTGTCTACCGGCAGTATGATTATCCGAATGAGCCATACGACAACTGGTGCAAAGTCCTTGATGCAAAGACACAGCAAGTAATAGGCAAAGATACATGCTATGATAAAGAAGGCAATCTTAAGCCTAACCATGTGCCTTATACCATTAAGGCTAAAGGCTGTGCATTGACCTCTCTGGCAATGGTGATGGGGATATATGGAAGTGAAGCATTACCGGATGAGTGGAATAGGTTTATGCTAAGCGGTGGGTATACCGAAGATGCTAGAGTTAGGTGGGATGTTCCTGAATATATAGGTTTGGCTAGTCTTAGTTTTTCCAAAACATCTGGAGATGACGATACACCTTTACAAAACTCTCTTATAGATCCCTATCTCAAAAAATGCATGCCTGTGATAGTCAAGGTGTATAACCCAACAACAGGGAATATGCATTGGGTTGTTGTAACAGGGAAATCTGGTAACATTTACAACATCAACGACCCAGGCTATAGAAATAGGGAAAACTTACAAGCTTATAGCAATGAAATATTTGCAATTCGGGTTTATAAAAAAACAGGAGGATGCCAATGAAAAGTAGAATATTGCAAATTGTTGCCATTTTATTTCTTTCCTTTAGCTTGATGATTGACATTTGTTCTGCTGTTGAAATAGTCGGCCCAAATATTCAATTAGACTTTTGCAGTGATGAAGCCGGCGTTTATTATACCATTAAAGATCCTCAAGGTCGAAGGATTGGCTACGATTTGGTTACAAAACAATATGTTGAGGAGTTTCCTGCAAGTTTCGGATTTTCACTTAAGGTAAGGGATGAGATTAGTGAAAAATATTGTGGAGAAGCTATGTTCAATCTTATCCCCGGCACATATACGATAGAAGTTATTGGAGTTGGTTTGACAACATTCGATGTGAGCATTGCAATTTCACGGAGAATTCCGGGTGAGGGCTTTACAGATTTTAATTTTGAAGGCATCATTGACAAAGACCTCACCTCAAAATAGGTCAAGGGGGTTTGGGAAATGGTTGGTGAAGCTCCCAAACTTGATTACTTGATAAACAATGATGGCATAATGCAGAGCCTTTTAAAGAAGATAGAGGCAGTTGAGGACTCAATTGCAAGAGGTCAGAATAAGACTGCAAGAAATCAGCTTAACGCCTTTATCAATGAGGTTAATGCACAGAAAGATAAACATATATCAGATAAAACAGTTAAGATTCTTTTAGAAGATGCACAGTATATTTTAGAGACTTTGAAATGAAGATAAGCTTTATTTGATTGAAAGACTATAAAAGTCGTAGTAAAAGGTATTCAGACCTGCACAAGTGGGCAGTAGGGGCAATGTTTTGGAGAGGTTTTGCCTCAGACTGAGGAAATCTGCGGGGATAATCTCGACAATAACTGCAACGGACAGACCGATGAAGATGTTGTGGACAAGGTAACTCTTTCGTCTTCATCGGTTGTGCCTCTGAAGACAAGCGGCAAGACTCAGGCAGAGATAAAGGTTTCCCTTGCAAGACCAGCGACTAAAGGAGGTTGCACAGTAGATTTAAAGGTTTATCCTGTGCCTTATTCAGGAGGGCATAATCATCATGATGTATTAAGGCCTCATGGGAAACTGAATGGGAAAGACAGCGAGACGGTTAACTTCTATTCCGGTGAGACATCGCAAACTGTAAAATATACGAGTTCAGAGATTGCAGGAAAAGAGGAAATAATAGCTAAGATAGACGGTAAAGAAGTTGGCAAGGTATCAATAGATGTGAAAGTGCCGGGGCTTGAGCCGATGCCAGCATATACGTTGATATACCAACTGACAGGTGGTGGTGACCGGATGCCTCATCATTCAGACAACCACTATGGGACGAAGTCTACAAGGGAAAACATGATCCTCGTAGCCCGGGACTTTTACAAACAATTCAAGGCGAAGCTCGGCATAAACGATATGAGCCTCGTGTGGGGTGGTCTGTTTGATTTATGTGATACATGGAATCCTGCAGATAGGTGTAGTTTAGCGCCTAATAGGGGCCATTTCTCCCACAGAAAAGGGACAAGCGTGGATATAGACAGAAACGCATTAAGCCAAAATGGGTATATAAGGGTAAATCGTGGGTATATAGAAGACAGATGCCGTTACCATGGTAAAGGTTGGCTAGTCCCTGAGGCAACAATACATTGTGAGTTCCCTTATTAGGAGGGTTTTATGAAAAGATATGTTTGGTTGTTATTTTTGTTCATTTTCGCTACAGCTATAGTCGGTTACGGCACTGAAGTTCCTGAACATGAGACGTATTTTGTCAACACAGAAATTGAATTTAATAAGTCAACCGGCATATACGAATATACTTACACACTCGTTAACCCGGCCTGGAACAAAAATCTGTTACGGAGTTTGGACATATATATTCCAAAGGACCATAATAGAATTGAATTAAGCTGGGAAAATCTTGCATATGGCGAAAATTACTCATATTATTCCTCTGAGGCTAATAAAGACAAAGTTATTGCAGTTGGTATAGATGGTCCCTCAGGATGGACATATGGAATAGGCTATGATGAAGAAGGTAAGGGGTTTGTTGGTTCTGGGAGTTTAGATGATTACGAAATTCCACCTGGAAATTCAGTAAGAGTTTTAATTCTAACATCTTATGGGCTCCCTGGCTTAAGAGATGCTGAGATACTACCTGCCATTGACTATGACAATTTGCCCGAAGAATACTGGGAAAATGTCGAACTTTCCAAACAACTTAGGGATAGTTTAATCCATCATACCAAGACCCTCGGACCCACAGCCCCGCCTTTGGACTTCAACCCCCTTTCATTCCTTGACTATATTATAGGCATGAAACATGACCTTTATTTGGTAGAAAAACTATAACCACATTTAATGAGACAATAACACTCTACACCCCGAATCTGAAATTAATTATATCTCCGTCTTTGACCACATATGTTTTCCCCTCGAGCCTGAGTAACCCAAGGGATTTTGCTTCTGCCATGTCTTTGACCTTCATGAAATCCTCAAACGATATGACCTCTGCCCTTATAAAGCCTCTCTCCATGTCCGAATGAACCTTGCCTGCGGCATTAAGGCAGGTTTCCCCCCTTTTAATACTCCATGCCCTGACCTCATCACCAACCACTGTAAAAAAAGATATAAGCCCAAGAGACTCATAAAGGGCATGTGTAAGCCGTTCAACTATAGTGCCTTCGATGCCCATGTCATCACGAAATGCCTTTGCCTCATTAGGAGAAAGCTCCCTTAGCTCCATCTCAAGTTTTCCAAAGACAGAAAGGGTTAAGGTCTCTCCTTCCCTGAAGCCTGTGCCTGCCTCCTTTAGGTTAATGACGATGACCTCTGGTTTTATGGAGAGAAACTGAAGGTGTCTTATTGCTCTATGTTCGTCAGCAGTTAATCTTACATCTCTTAGGGGAATCTCTTTTTCAAGGCTGTCTTTAAACCTCAAGAGCACTTTTTTCTCCTCCTCGTCAGGCTTTTTCCCTTTTTTGGCTGATTGCTCCATTGACTCAAGCCTTTTATCCACAAGGGAAAAGTCCCAAAACAAAAGCTCTGATTCAACTGCCTTTATATCCCTTAATGGGTCTATAGAGCCCATCGGATGAATTACCATATCGTCTTGAAATGCCCTCACAACATGGAGTAGTGCATCTGCATCTTTTATGTGCTCAAGCACAGCCCTGTTTTGCTTTGCATCGCCTTTTATAAAACCAATATAATCCATAACCTCTATCTGGGTATAAGTGGTCTTTTTTGGCTTGAAGAGCAAAGAGAGCCTCTCAAGCCTCGAATCAGGGACATTCACCGCTCCTATATGGGGTTTCCCTGCAGTTGTCTCAGGGTATTGAGTTACAGGTATCCTCTGGCCTGTAAGGGCATTAAATATCGTTGTCTTTCCTGAATTCGAAATGCCTATAAGAGCAAGCCTCATAATTACCCCAGTTTCCTTAGACTTTCTATAGCAATCTTCATTGGAAGGTAAAAGGCTATAAGATTAACCGTTATTATGCCTATGGCAGAAACCATAGTTATAAGCCTTATGTGAGGGGTCAGAGAGCCCTTGTAGTATAGATAAACAGGCAGTGCCTCGCACATGAGGCTTAAAACCACAAGCCCAAAGGCTAAGACCATGAATGTCATGCCTCCTAAGCTCATCGAGACAGAGGCTATGTTTTCGTATTTGAACCTTGGATAAATCCCCCCAAGTCCAACTGCAAGCCCGCTTATCGATAGAGAAAGCACAATTGTCGTTACTAAAGAGATAATCATCAACATGCCTCCTACACCCATAAGAAGATTCGTTAGAAACACCAATGCCGTAACTATAAGGGTTATCGGCAAAGAGCCGTAGATGAGCTTGCCCCAGAGAAACCCTTTCATGTCAATCGGAGATGCCCTTATTATCCAGAATGCCTGACCCTCAAGGCTTACCGAGGAATAAAGAAACCTTGCCGAAACAGCAGAAAGTATAAGCCCAGCCATGAGCATGTTGACAAGCACTATCAGCTCCTTTATAAAAGGCGCTATGCTCAAGATAGCATTTAGAGGGATTGCCTTGAAATTGTAGACATAAATAAGAAACAAGGCGCCTATTACTAAAAGCTGTGACCACTGCCCTGTGTCCCTGAGAAACATTTTTATATCTTTATAAAGAATCGCATTTTTGCCCGGATAAAAACTTCCTGCCTTTTTAGCCCCTGTCTTAGGTCTTAATGCCTCGAGATTTACACTGTAAAGCAGATAGCCTATAATGACAGATAGCATGAGGAAAAACAGGCTGTTAGCTAAAAGGGCAGTTATGTATATCAGGGACACTTCTAAAACTCCAAATCTCGAATTCATCGACCACCAGAGGGTCTCTGTTAGCCAGTAATGAGGAAGGATTGGTGAGTCGGCTTTAAAGCCTATAACTGCATTTATCAATCCCTCTGGTGTGTTTATTCCATCAGGTGTCGATGACCTTAATATAAAATATGCAGAAACAAAAACTATTAGGCTTATAAAAAGCAATATATCCCTCATACCCTTTGCAGGAAATACCCTCGTAAGGGCATGGGCAAGGCATATCCCGACTCCAGAGCTAAGGAGTATGAAAAGGAAAAGACAGATGAATGTTAATGCATAAAAAGGCAGGGGTGCACTATAAGAGACCCCATATGCTATTAGAAGAGGCGGGAGAAACGATGCCACCATCCACGACGAGCTCATCAGTGTCTCAAAGGTCTTAAGAAATAATATGTCTTTTTTTCTGATAGGCATAGAAGCTAAAAACATGATGTCTCTTGAGAGGTAAAACGAGGATATTGCGGTTATGATGTTGCTGAGAAGAAGAAACCCCGTGAGGCTAAAAAATATGAGCGAAAGGAGCCTTTTTGAAAGCACCTCGCCTATAATTTCTATGCCCCGTATGTAGGAGAGGATTTTAATTGTGCCTATATAGATTGCTAATGAAAAGACAATGCCTAATGCTATAAACGGAAGTTTCCTCAGGATAGCTTTCCTCTGCAGGGAGTTTTTAGTTGAAAGGAGTTTTGGCTTAATCAGTGAAAAGGCAGTCATCTAAGGCTTAATCCGTTCAAGGAACAGTGCCTCAAGCCCGGCATCCCTGCTTAAGAACTCATCCCTGTGTTTTACTTCGGTCAAAAGCCCTTTATTTAAGAGTCCCACCCTGTGGCATAGCTCACCTGCGATATGAAGGATGTGGGTTGCAAGAAATACAGTGATACCCCTTGCGGACATGTCCTTTATCAGATTCTTTACGAGAATCACTCCCATTGGGTCAAGACCGACCACTGGCTCATCTATTACAAAAACACTGGGGTTATGGAGCATTGCCGATACAAAAAGAAGCCTTTGTCTCATGCCCTGAGAATATCCCTCTATAAGCTCATCTATATAGTCTTTGATGCCGAATTGCTCTACAAGCTCATTCATCCTCGAATGAGCTATTTGTTTTTCTACCCCGTATAAAGAGGCAATGAAGAGCAAAAGTTCTCTCGCAGTCAGCTTCTCATAGAAAAACGCTCTGTCAGGCACATAACCTATGATGGATTTTGCCATAAGAGGTTCTTTTACTATATCGTGACCGCCAATTAGAATCCTTCCTTCTGTTGGCATAATCTGGCCTGTCATCATCCTTATTGCAGTTGTCTTTCCAGCTCCATTTGGCCCTAAAATGCCAAATATCTCACCCCTTTCAATTGTGAGGGAAAGTCCTCTTACAGCCCATTTGCCGTTAAATGACTTGCCTATGCCATCGAGGATAATCATATCCTAATCTTGAATAATAACCTACTTTAGAAAGATTTTCCTGTAATGATTATTCTTTGATGCTTCCATGTCTTTGGAGGGTCATTGACCCCGATGTTGTCGGGGTCAATGAGGAGGTAAGGAGGAGGAGGAGAGAAACCGTTAATCTATTTCCTTAGGCGTAAGACAGACGGCACAAAGCCGTAATGCCTTAGATAACGCCTCATCCTGTTTCTGTCGCAGAATACCAGGCTCAGATTGCCATCAGGTGAAGGGACAAGCTGAAAGCCTGATTCAAAATCAGCTGGGACCTTGAAAAACCCATGCTCTTTCCTAACCCTTATGTCTAATAGCGCTCTCATCTTTATCTCCTTTCTTTTTTTCCTAATAATAAATATGCAATTAATATGCCAAAAACCTTTAATATAATTTATCCTTAATAATCAAATATTTATAGAAGAAAATACACAAAACACCCTGTCTTTTTTTACGCTATTAGGAGAAGGTTTTGTCTCTTTTCACGCAGTGTTGTTTTTCTGGAGCCAATACAAATTAAATCAAGCATATCCAGAGGGGTTCTGTGGATTTCTGCTTTATGTTAAAATAAAAAATTCCTTATGAAAAAATATGTTTTAGGCATAACAGGCGCAAGCGGCTCGATACTGGGCATCAGGGTTGCGCAGGAACTCTTGAAAACAGCAGAGCTTCATATCACGATTTCCTCTCAGGCATTCTCTATAATCAAAGATGAAGTCGGATTGGACTTAAAGGCTAAAACAGAAAGGGAAACAGAAAAGAGGCTAAGAAAGCATTTTTCCACAGACAGGCTTTTTTATTGGGCAGAAGGCAATATGGAATCGCCCATTGCAAGCGGTTCATTCAGAACAGATGGAATGCTCGTTGTGCCCTGCTCTATGAAGACCCTCTCTGGCATTGCAAATGGCTATGCAAATACCCTTATCGAAAGAACTGCGGATGTGACCATAAAAGAAGGTAGAACCCTTCTCCTTTGTCCCCGTGAGATGCCTTTGAGTTGCATACACCTCGAAAACATGCTGAAGCTCGCAAGAATAGGCGTAAGGATTGCACCGCCTGTTATGGGCTTTTACCATAACCCTGAAAGCCTGGGGGAGATGGTGGATTTCATAGCAGGTAAGATTCTCGATGCCATAGGCATAAATCACAACCTATTTAAACGCTGGGAGGGCTACAAGCCCCAGAAGAAAACATGAAAGTTCATCTTGACTGCTACCCCTGCTTTCTAAGACAGACCGTCATAGCCCTCCGCCTTGGCACAAAGGACGAGGAGCTTCAGAGGAAGATTCTTGCAGGCATCCTTAATGAATTGCATCTTATGGATGTATCCAAAACCCCTGCCCATGCCACCACATTCATGCATAGGACAATCAGACAGATGCTCGGCAGAGACCCATTCAGGGAGATTAAATCCGAATACACTCAGATTGCACTTAACCTCTACCCAACACTGAAGAGCCTCGTCATGGAAAGCAAAGAGCCTATTTGGACTGCAACGAGGCTTGCCATCGCAGGCAATGTGATTGACTTTGGAATATTCACATCGGTTGACATACAAGGGACAGTAAAAAAGGCACTCGGAGGCCCAATTGGGGTGGATGACTATAGCTGGTTTAAAGAGGCAATAAATACGACGGACAATATACTTTATCTCCTCGACAATACAGGAGAGTCGGTATTTGACAGGCTACTTATAGAGACCCTCACAGGCATTGGTAAAAAGGTAACCGCAGTCGTAAAAGGAAGCCCTGTTTTAAACGATTGCACGATTGAGGATGCAGTGGAGGCAGGCATCCGAGAGGTATGCGAGGTCATCGATAATGGCTCCGATGCCGTAGGAACGATACTGGAGAGCACCTCCCAAGAATTCAAAGGTAGATTCCAAAGGGCAGACTGCATTATCGCCAAAGGACAGGGCAATTTCGAGACACTCATGGATTTGGACAAAAAGATATTCTTCCTTTTTCAGTCCAAGTGTGATGTGGTCTCAAAGGTGCTGGGGCTTGCCAGAGGCTCTATGCTTTTAAAGGGAAGTCCCTAACTATATTCAATCCTATCTGAATTCTCTTCTGGGTCTCCTCTTTTCCTGCGGCTTTGCTTCGCTGACAACAAGGGTTCTATCCATAAAGGCAGTTTTATTATACATCGTAATTGCCTTTTGAGCATCTGAATCAGAGCCCATCTCCACAAAACCAAATCCCCTAAGCTTTCCAGTTGCGGCATCTGTCAGAAGCTTTACCGAAACAACCTCTCCTGCCTTCGAAAACAGTTCCTTCAACTCCTCTTCGGTTACCTTGTAGGAAACATTTCCTACATAAAGTCTTGTGCCCATATAACCTCCTGAAATAAAATTCCCAGGACAAATGCCCTGGGCGATTGTGAAATCGCTCACTTAAAGTGTTACTATACATTAAATCATGGTGAATATCATAAAGGTAAATGAAAAAAATATCAAGAAGATTTTTGAGGTAGCCGTAAAGACCCTTAGGGAAGGCGGCATCGTTTCATACCAAACCGAGACATTCTATGCAATAGGAGCTAAATTCGATATAGAGTCTGCCTTGAGAAGGATTTATGCCTTAAAGAAAAGACCCTCTGAAAAGGCAATGCCCCTTATTGTGGCAGATGTAAAATCCCTTTTCATGGTCGCTAAAGATGTCAACAGGAAAGCCTCGGACCTTATAGAGAGGTTCTGGCCAGGGCCCCTGACAATACTTCTTCCTGCAAAGAAAGGGCTGTCTGACTTTATAACCCATAGGGGGAAGGTTGCAGTCAGGGTTCCAGGAGAGTCCTTTGCACTTTTGCTTGGGCTTATGGCTGGGTTTCCAATTACTGCAACAAGCGCAAATCCATCGGAAATGCCACCAGCAAAGACCGCAGAAATGGTCATGCAATATTTCGGCACCTCCATAGACCTAATCATTGACTCAGGAAGGACAAAGGCACGGCTTCCCTCGACAATCGTTGATACCACAGGCAATAAAATAAAAATCATAAGGCAGGGCGGCCTGAGGATAAAGTGAAAGAGCTAAAAACCCTTAAAGAAAAAGGGCTTCTGAGGGATATAAAAGACCGAGAGTCTTCACAAGGCAAAGCGATTATCATAAAGGGAAGGGAATACATAAACTTTGCCTCAAACGACTATTTAGGTCTTTCAAGCCATCCAAAGGTAATAGAAGGTGCAAAAAAGGCTTTTGAGAGATTTGGCGGAGGAGGAGGTGCATCGAGACTTCTTTCAGGTGGAACTGTTCTCCATGAAGAGCTTGAATCCCTTATCGCTGATTTTAAAGGAACCGAGAAGGCACTGATTTTTAATTCAGGCTATAGCCTGAATACTGGTGTGATACCTTCAATCTCTAATGAATCGGATGCTATATTTTCTGATGAACTTAACCATGCAAGCATCATAGATGGATGTAAACTGAGCAGGGCAAAGAAATACATCTATAGGCATAAGGATACCGAGCATCTTAAAGAGCTAATTAAAGATGTAAAGGCAGAAAAAAAGATAGTTATAACAGATGGTGTATTTAGCATGGACGGAGATATTGCACCTATTAAGGATATATGCAGGCTCTGTAAAGATGAGGGTGCAATGCTTTATATAGATGATGCCCATGCAACTGGTGTCTTGGGCAGAGGAAAAGGGACACTCGAGCATTTTGGCATAAAGCCTGAGCCATGGATTATCCAGATGGGAACTCTTTCAAAGGCATTAGGCTCATTTGGTGCATTTGTGGCAGGCAGTTGTGACTTAATAGAGTGGCTGATAAACACCTCAAGGAGCTTTATATTTTCCACCTCACTTCCGCCATCTGTGATAGGAGCATCCATTGAGGCAATTAAAATCATAAAGAAAGACATAAGCCTCATAGATAACCTATGGGCTAATAGGAATAAGCTTGCTCAGGCATTAAACGAATCAGGATTTAATACAGGTAAAACCGAGACCCCTATTATTCCCATGATGATGAAGGACATAGAAAGCACAATTAAGCTTTCATCCGAGCTTATGCAAAAAGGAATCTATGCACCTTCAATAAGACCTCCAACTGTGAAAACCCCCCGTATAAGGCTGACTGTAACTGCATCTCATACAGATGAGGATATTGAGATACTTTTAAGGGCATTAAAGGATTTTACCTTCTGAACCTATTTCTAATTGCTAAGGCAAAAAGGTATTTCTCAGCCATTACACAGGGCATGAAGGATTATAAAGAGTGTTTAAGCTGAATTTCAATGGGTAATCAGAAAGGATGTAAAATAAGCTGATGACATGGAAATTAAAATGTAGATGCGTTAGAATATAAATCAAATTTATCTCTGGAGGAGGAGCAAAAATACTATGTCAACCGTAAGCAGACTTCCAGCCTCGCAATGGAGGGCAATGATAGAGAGCGCCTTTTATGCAAGCTCCGTAAGAAAAACCACGATGGCAGAGCTTTATAGCCTTGCAGTTAAACAGCCTGAGGTTGTGATGACATCAGAGCCTATGTATAAGCCAGAGCAGTTTGGCTTGCCAAAGGATGCAAAGGTTCTTATCTCAAACGATGGAGGCATAGTTGGAAGAACAGCGCGGGCAAGGAGGATTGTAAGGGAGTTTGGCAAGGCAGATAAGGATAAATTCGCAGGCATCTTGGGAGAGGCAATCTATCAGTTTGGCAGAAGGCAGGGGCTTTGGCTTCAGGGAGTCGTAGGGCTTCATCAGGACTTCATGGTCAAGGCTCATCTTCTTAGCCCTGTCACAGATGCAAAGAACATGCTTGACTGGGGGATTAACTTTGCTCCTTTTATAAAGCCATGGTCTGAAAGATACAAAAGGTCTCGTGCACTTTCAGAGCCAGACATACTGGTATTTGCAGACCCCGAGTGGTCACACCCCGAATTTCCGAGCGGTCTTGTCATAATAGACGAAAAGGAAAACACGATAGCTATATTAGGGCTAAGGTATTTTGGAGAAAGAAA
This sequence comes from Nitrospirota bacterium, assembly GCA_016207905.1. Classification (NCBI taxonomy): domain Bacteria; kingdom Pseudomonadati; phylum Nitrospirota; species Nitrospirota bacterium. The sequence goes on from JACQZC010000007.1 coordinate 11,342, forward strand.
AAAAGGCACACTCACATTAGCATGGACAATCGGAGTAAGGCAGAACATGGTGGCATGCCATGGAGGAATTAAAAAAATAGGAGCTAAGCCTCCTATCGCGGTGTTTGGGCTTTCAGGCTCAGGGAAGTCCTCTATCACAAATAGTCTTGACCACGAAGGGACCCTGAAAAAGAGCGAAAAGGTCACTGTCATTCATGACGATGCCTTTCTCATAGACTTAGAGCACGACTTCTCCATCGCACTTGAGCCGTCCCTGTTTGACAAAACAGATGCAGTTGAGTTCAAAGACCCGATACTAAAGTATTTCTATTCGGCTCAGAATGTTGCTGTCACCGATGATAAAGGAAAAATAAGGATTGTGGCAAAGGACATCCGTAATGAAAACGGAAGATGTCTTAAATCCAGAGATATGTTTAATCATGCTGATTTCTGCGAAAGACCGGGCATGGTCGTATGGCTTCAGAAAGACACTTCCCTTCCGCCTATCTCAAAGGTCAATAACTCACCTGCCCTTTCAGTTGCAATGGGAGCATCGCTTAGCACGATGAGGGCAAAGGGTGTTGAGAATGTTGACCCAAGGGAGCTTGAAAAGCTTGTCATAGAGCCATTTGCAAACCCATTCAGGGTTCATCCACTCGTAGTGGACTGCCAGCAGTTCAAAAAGCTCTTTAAGATGGGCTGTGAGTGCTATATCATGAACACACATGCATTCGGACTTCCAGAAGACCTCATAGACATCCCAAAGGAGCTTTCGCTTCTTATAGTCACAGAGCTTGTCAGGGGCAATATAGAGTGGATGGAATGGAAGATGTTTCATGGACTTCTTACCCCAAAAAACGGAAACGAGCTTTTCGGAGGAGATTATGAAAAGAAATATAAGCCCACAAGAGAGCCCAAATACCTTCACTTTCTCAGGGATAGGATGCAGGACAGGATTACATTCCTATCCAACAAAAGGGACATCGAGCAGGATATGGACAACTCCTTTATAGACCCGCTTGTTGCGGCAAGGGTAGTTATAGATAAAATCCTGAATCCTGTGTAAAGGAGGTAAATAGGCACGATGGGTTTCGAACCCATGACCTCTACCGTGTCAAGGTAGCGCTCTCCCCCTGAGCTACGCGCCTTAAATGAGATTTAACCTCAAAACAAATATCTTTGTCAAGGCAGGCTTAATTTAAATACCAAAATATGTTAAATTAGCATATGCGTAAGATTGAGATATACGATACGACCCTGAGGGATGGTGCACAGACAGAGGACATTGCATTTTCAGTTGAAGACAAGCTCCGCATAACCGAAAAGCTTAATGAGATTGGCATACACTATATCGAGGGAGGTTATCCCGGAGCAAACCCAAAGGATGCCGAGTACTTCAAGAAGGTAAGAAAGCTCAAGCTAAGCTCAAAAATCGTTGCCTTTGGCTCTACACACAAGCCAAGGCATAAGCCTGCTCAGGATGCCACCATGAGGGCGCTCCTCGAGGCAGGCACAGGGTTTGTAACCATATTCGGAAAGACATGGGACTTCCATGTTAAGGAAGCCCTCCACATACCTCTTCAGGAAAACTTAGAGCTTATCTATGACTCTGTCTCCTATCTGAAGAAGCGCATGGACAAGGTTTTCTTCGATGCAGAGCATTTCTTCGATGGGTATAAGAAAAACCCCGAATATGCAATGAAATGCCTCGATGCCGCAAAAAACGGAGGTGCAGACTGCCTTGTGCTTTGCGATACAAACGGAGGCACACTGCCTGAAAGCGTAATGGAGATTACAAAGGCAGTCGTAAAGGAAGCAAAAGCACCCATTGGAATACATAGCCATAATGACTCTGAGTGTGCAGTTGCAAACTCCATAATAGCAGTTAGGGCAGGTGCAGTTCAGGTGCAGGGAACGATAAATGGACTTGGTGAAAGGTGCGGAAATGCCAACCTCTGTTCTGTTATTCCAAACCTTCAGATAAAGTTAGGACTAAAAGGCATCAAAGAGGCAGATCTAAGAAAATTAAGAGACATCTCGAGATTCATAAACGAGATTGCAAACCTGAGGCACTTCAAAAGACAGCCATTTGTCGGAGACAGTGCCTTTGCCCATAAGGCAGGAATGCATGTATCTGCAGTGCTTAAAAAACCAGAGACATACGAGCATATCCGTCCAGAGCTCGTTGGAAACTCCCACAGGGTCTTAGTGTCGGACCTTGCAGGGAAAAGCAATATCCTGAGAAAGGCATTGGAATTTGGCATATCCATTGACCCACAGTCACCTGAGGTTCAAGACATTGTCCATACCCTCAAGGAGCTTGAAAATCAGGGGTTTCAGTTTGAAGCCGCAGAGGCTTCATTTGAGCTTTTGATGAAAAAAGCCCTTGGGCTTCACAGAAGGTTCTTTGACCTCATTGGCTTTAGGGTGATTGTGGAGAAAAGAAAAGAGGCAGAGTCCCCGCTTTCAGAGGCAACTATAATGCTTAAGGTAGGGGGACATGTAGAGCACACAGCGGCAACTGGAAATGGCCCTGTCAATGCATTGGATAATGCCCTGAGAAAAGCACTTGAGAAGTTCTACCCTGAGCTTAAAAAAGTAAGGCTCCATGACTATAAGGTTAGGGTCTTGACCGCAGGAAAAGGCACATCTGCAAAAGTCAGGGTCCTCATAGAGTCAGGAGACGACCTTAGAAGATGGGGCACAGTAGGCGTCTCTGAAAATATCATAGAGGCATCTTATCAGGCACTCCTCGATAGCATAGAATATAAGCTCCTTAAAGAAGACATTTCATAATCTTAAAATGTCACCTCTATTGACAATTTTTGTCAGTTTTGCCGTCCCTTATTATTTTTTTACTTGATTTTATTGGATTTTTTTAATTAAAATTCTGGTATAAAACATGCTTTTATACAGCTTAGTTAGCCAACAAACGGCAAAACCCTAAATTAAGGAGGTGCTAACAGGCTAGTGATTTAGTAAACTAAAAAGGCTGTTTCAGCCTAAAAATCAAAAGGAGGAATTATGTTTAACAGAATTCACAAGATGAAGGTCAGGGATGATAGGGGCTTTACACTTATCGAGCTCCTGATTGTTATAGCAATCATTGGTATCCTTGCCGCAATAGCTGTCCCTGCATTTTTAGGACAGAGGGAAAAGGCAAAGGCAAGGGCACTTGAGTCAGGTGCAAAAGGCATGGAGACAGAGATTCTGGCAATGATTGACGACTATCAAGCTGGAAAGCCCATTATATTTGTAAATTCCATAGCCGGGGCATTGTCATGCCGTCAGAGTAGTACCGCAGTCGCAACCAGTATAAACACATGTGCAAATATGTATCCGGATGTAGCTTTAGATGGAGCCGGAAGCTATACTGCTGGGTCAGGCATCGTATCGCTTCTTGGCTCCTTTCAAGCCCAGTATAATGTCGCAAAAGCAAAAGTAAGCCCTTATGATGGCTCGTGGCTAATCGGCGGTATAAGCTCAGGCGGTGTAGGCGTTATAGACCCCGGGAATATAACATTTACCAATGCCTCAGAGAGGAGTGTGATTATAACTGCCGCTTCTGACACAAGGGCTCTCATCTTCAACTCTGTAGTAGTGGCAAAATAACCAACAAGGATTCCAAGGGGGGGCATGCCCCCCTTTTTTTTATTGGCTTTAAGACGATGTTGTTTTTAGCCCTGTCTTATGGTAAGATTAGACTTAAGGAGACTGCTATGAGAAATGAAGACAGAGGGTTTTCGCTTATAGAGCTACTTGTCGTCATAAGCATTATAGCAATCCTCGCAACCATAGCGGTCCCTATATTCTTAGGTCAGAGGACAAAGGCAATGACAACAGAGGCAAAGGCAAATCTTGAAGCACTGAGACTTCTACAGGTGCAGTATCAGTCAGAAAGAGGAGAGTATGCACCTGCTGGTGATAATGTAGACGGCACTCGCGATCTGGATAGCTTATCCGCTATTCGGGCTCAGCTCCCAGGTTTTAAGCCCGGTGATGAGCAAAACCTGAACTTCACTTATAAGATAACCTACACTGTCTCCAGTAGCATAACAAACTCATTCATAGCAAATGCAGTTGGCAGAAGCGGTAAACCAGTAGCAGGCATCAGGTTAGAGATAAATCAGGATAATGAAAAAAACTGGTAGCCATTAAAAACTTTTGACATTTCTAAATTGGCTTGACACAAAAACTTTTTTCCCTTGCCATTAGAGCCTGTTTTATGCAAAATATAAAAGTTCTATTCAGTCCTATTTAGGGGGAGTTGTGCTTACATATAAGAAGGCAGGCGTTGACATTAAAGAGGGAGAAAGGTTCGTTGACCTTATAGCTCCCCTTGCAAAGGAAACCTTTAGAAAAGAGGTTCTCACAGAGATAGGCTCATTCAGTGGCTTATTCAAGCCTGACATTGGTAGATACATTGAGCCTGTCTTAGTAAGCGGCACGGATGGTGTTGGCACAAAGCTAAAGGTAGCATTTATGGCTGACAGGCATGACACCGTTGGCATAGACCTCGTTGCCATGTGTGTAAACGATATACTTACATGCGGTGCAGAACCTTTATTTTTTCTTGACTACCTTGCAACAGGAAAGCTGAGCCCTGAGAAAGCCCGTCTCATAATCAAAGGCATCGTCTCTGGCTGTAAAGAGGCAGGTTGTTCGCTCATTGGAGGCGAAACAGCAGAGATGCCTGGATTTTATCAGGAGGGCGAATATGACCTTGCAGGGTTTGCAGTGGGCATCGTGGAAAAAAGCAGGATTATAGATACAGGCAGTATTAAAGAAGGAGATGTCATCATTGGCATTTCCTCAAGCGGACTTCACAGCAATGGATACTCGCTTGTAAGAAAGCTCTTCTTTGAGGTAAAAGGACTGGACACCTCCTCCTACATGCCTGAGCTTAATGCTACGGTAGGCGAGGAGCTCCTTAAGCCAACGAGGATTTATGTAAAGGCATTCAATGCATTGAAGGAAAAGGTAGATATAAAGGGCATTGCCCATATAACAGGAGGCGGTATTTCAGGAAACCTTCCGAGAATACTGCCTGAAGGCATATCGGCAGTCATAAAAAAAGGCTCATGGCCAATCCAGCCTATATTCGGGCTTATCAGAGATATGGGTAGAGTAGCTGACGATGAAATGCACTGGACTTTTAATATGGGAATAGGTTATATAATAGTGGTCTCCGGGGATTTGGCGAATCAAACGGTCGCCCTGTTAAGAACTGCTGGGTATGACTCTTATATTATAGGGCAGGTCGCTAAGGGGCAAAAGGGGGTTAGCTATGTATAAACTGAAAAAAACTATTAAACGGCTTTTTACGCCCATTACGCTAATGCTCGTTCCCCATACAAGCAGAAAGCCCTTCAGCATAAAGGCGCCTTCTATTGGAATCTTTGCCTTTATCGTTATGGGCTTTGTGGGAATCGTATATGTGTTTTCCGTTTCGGTCGATGCATTGCAGTACAGGGTTATGAAAGAAAAATTAAACTATTACACAGAGCAGTTCCTTGACCTCAGGTCAACTATATCCTCACTTAAAAGCGCAGAGGCAGAGTTCAAAAGACTCTTCTCCATGAAAACCAAAGAAGAAGTCCTCGAGCATCTGAACACATCCGATAGCGGCTCCATAGACATGGAGGCATTGAAGAATCAAATAAATACGGCTATAGAAACAGTTAGCGGGATAAAAGACTATATGAGTCAAGAGAGGGATATTTATATGGCAACCCCGAAAGGCATGCCTGTTTATGGAAGGATTACATCGGGTTTTAGCGAAAGGGTGCATCCGATTACAGGCATGATAGACTTCCACACAGGCATAGATATAGCATCTTCGCCTGACACTCCGATTGCCGCAACTGCAGACGGAGTGGTCAGTTTCTCGGGAAGAAGCGGTGGAAGTGGAAACCTCGTTGTAATAGAGCATGGCTTTGGGTATTCAACCCTTTATGCCCACAACAAAAGGAATAATGTCTCTGTTGGACAGGTGGTAAAAAGAGGAGATATTGTGTCATATGTCGGCTCAACAGGCTCTACAACAGGTCCTCATCTACACTACGAGGTGTGGAAAAACAAAAGGGCAACTAACCCTGCTCAATTTATTAAATAAGGGTTTTTAATGGAGGTCGGAAATGTTTTCAAAGAACACAGAGAAGCTTGAGTCTATTATCGGAGTAAATACCCAGTTTAAAGGCAATATAAAGGTAAAAGGAACCCTGAGGATAGATGGCTTTATGGAAGGCAATGTAGAGGCAGACTGGTTTGTCTTGGGCGATAAGGCATATCTAAAGGGCAATGCAGAGGCAAGAGGCATTATTGTTGGTGGCAATGTCGAGGGAAACCTCACTGCAAAGGAGATAATCGAGATAAAGCAAAAAGGAAAGATAAAGGGCGACATAACAACAAACAAGCTCACTATTGCAGAAGGTGGAAGACTTCAGGGAAGGACAACCATGCAGGATGAGACAGAACAAAAAGCCGAGAGCATTTCTTCTTCCGAAACCCTTAAAGAGTCCGAATCTTATGGAAGCTGATAATACGGCAGAGGGTTCCTTTACTTAATCAGTTTTCTATGAAAGCCGATTCTTTGCTTTTTGGCTCCTCGAATAAGAGTCTTTTGGCACCAATGAATCTCTTAATGTAATAAGGAGTGTTTAGACTGTCTATGGTAACCTTTCTTTCCCTTGAAGAGGCATGTATGAACTGATTGTCTCCAAGATATATGCCGACATGCGAAGGAAAGTGTGCATAGGTTCTGAAAAACACAAGGTCTCCGATAGAGAGGTTTTCCCTGTTGACAGGCTCTCCTAAGTTGAACTGTTCCCTGGCAGACCTCGGAAGGAATACATCTATAAGACTGAAGGCATACTGCACATAAGCCGAACAGTCCATTCCCCTGAAAGTGCTTCCGCCAAATCTGTATGGTGTATCGAGCATCATCCTTGCAAAGATTATCAGCCGTTCCTTTAGAGTCTTGGGAGTTATCTCAGGGGATTCTGCCAATGCCTTTATCTCATTGGCAATCGAGGGATTGAATGCAGGCAGTAGGGCAATGTCTTCCGTAATGATAAGTCTCTGGCCAACCCTTAATTTATTTGAGGAGAGGTTGTTAAGCCCCGTTAGTGTTCTTACGGAAACCCCGAACCTTCTCGATACCTTCCAGAGGGTATCGCCCTTTTTGACGACATATGCCTTTGTCGAAGAATTCACTTTTCGGGAGGTAATTTTTGCATCTGCTTTCACTGGTATCAACAGTTTTTTACCTGTCTTAAGAAGGCTCGAGTTAAGGTTATTTGCCTTCTTAAGGCTTTCAACCGAGACATTAAAATTCCGCGATATCTTATAAAGGGTATCTCCTTTCTTGGTTATAATGAAAATCTCCTCTGCATACGAGGCATTTATCGTCAAGAAAGAAAGGATTAAAACACATATGAAACAAAAAGTCCTCATCTTGGGTGATTATTATATCAGAAAGCCAAAACGGATTCAAGCACAGGACATTAGGTTTGGGGTTAAGTGGGAAAAAACTAAGCTGAGCATGACTATAGGGTTACAGAGCCTTTTCTAATTCCGAACAGAGCCTTTCGAGATGCGGAATGATTTGTGCTTTCGGAATGTCGGTTTTTCCGCTTATATTCGAGAAGATGAGCTTCATAAAGCCGATATTGATTTTTTTACCCTCCTTTGTAAATGAAAGCAGACGGCCTTTTTTAATGTCCTCATCGCTATAAAAGCTCAGTGCCTTTTTCTCAAATGTCTTTGACGCCTCCTCGATAAAGCCCTTTGCGTTCTCTTCAGTGCATATGGCAACAAAGTCATGAGTGCCAAATGAGCCAATAAAACTATTATATTTGTCTGCGGATGTCTTCAGTATTGCGGCGGCCCACTGAATTATATCTACATGCCTGTCAGAGCCATACTTGATAAGATAAGGCTGGATATTGGCAATCCTCATATAGAAGATTGAGTGTTTTGAGAGTAGTGGAAAGATTTCCCTTGTCTTTTCAATGACTGCGGCATTGTCAGGCAATCCTGTGAGAAAATTAGGCCAGCTATATGGATCGCCCTGCCTCTTTCTTAGCTCTGCGATATATTTTTTAGCCTCGTTAATCCCCACTTCCAGTACCCATAAGAATATAAATCACGGAAGCAGGCTTGTCAACTTGAAGTTTCAATTATCAAGTCTTTTATATTCTCTAAACAGTGGCTTTTGAGAGGTCTTTTCCTTTCATTTTTTTCTTAATGGATGCTTGTGCACCTGCAAGTTTTGCAATTGGCACTCTATAGGGCGAACAGCTTACATAATTAAGCCCTATCTCATAGCAGAACTCAATTGAGCGAGGGTCTCCGCCATGCTCTCCGCAGATACCCATCTTAAGGCCCTTTTTGACCTTTCTGCCTTTTTCCACTGCTAATCTCATGAGTTGTCCTGTCCCTTCTTTATCTATTGTTATGAATGGGTCGTCCTTGAGAATTGCCTTTTCGATATAATATGGAAGGAACCGTCCTGCATCGTCTCTCGATAAGCCAAATGTGGTTTGCGTGAGGTCGTTTGTGCCGAATGAGTAAAAGTCAGCTACGGCGGCAATCTCATCGGATGTTACAGCGGCCCTCGGAAGCTCTATCATAGTGCCAACTGTGTATGGGACTTTGACATTGTATTTTTTCTGTATCTCGCCTGCAACCCTTATGGTCATTTCCCTGAGCATGGAGAGTTCTTTTATATGACCCACAAGGGGTATCATTATTTCGGGGATTACCTTCACTTTCTGTCTTGTTAATTCGCATGCGGCCTCCATTATTGCCCTGACCTGCATCTCGTAGATTTCAGGGTATGTTATACCTAATCTACAACCCCTGTGTCCAAGCATTGGGTTAAACTCATGAAGTGTCTTATTCCTTGCCTTAAGCTTCTCAAAAGGAACATCCATCTCATGGCTAAGTGTCCTTAGCTCCTCATCTGTATGTGGCAGAAACTCGTGCAATGGCGGATCCAGTAGCCTTATGGTAACCGGCAATCCCTTCATTACCTTGAGGATTCCTATGAAATCGCCTTTTTGCATTGGAAGGAGCTTCTCGAGTGCCTTTTTTCTTCCCTCCGTGTCATCTGCAAGTATCATCTCTCTCACCGCACTTATTCTGTTAGGCTCAAAGAACATATGCTCTGTCCTACAAAGCCCGATGCCCTCTGCACCAAAGCCTTTTGCAACCTCTGCATCATGAGGGGTGTCTGCATTTGCCCTTACTCCGATTTCCCTGAATGAATCGACCCATTTCATGAATGTGTCAAAGTCCTCTGTAAGGGCAGGCTGTATGAGTGGTGCACTGCCTAATATTACCTCGCCTGTTGTGCCATTAAGGGTTATAGAGTCTCCCTCTTTAACCGTAAGGTCATTGACCGTAAAATACCTCTGAAGTTCATTTATGTTTATTGCACCACAGCCTGCAACACAGCACTTTCCCATGCCTCTTGCAACAACCGCGGCATGAGATGTCATGCCTCCTCTCGCAGTAAGGATTCCCTGTGCGGCATGCATTCCACCTATGTCCTCAGGAGATGTCTCCGTTCTTACGAGTATTACCTTTACACCTGCCTCTGCCGCTTTTTCGGCATCCTCTGCTATAAAGACCACCTTTCCAACAGCCGCACCAGGAGAGGCAGGAAGACCCTTTGCAATTACCTTAAGCTCTGCTTTTGGGTCTATCATTGGATGAAGGAGCTGGTCGATCTGTGTAGGGTCTATCCTCATCACTGCTGTTTTTTTATCTATGAATTTTTCTTTTACCATGTCAATAGCAATCCTTAGCGCAGATGCCGCAGTCCTTTTTCCGACCCTTGTCTGAAGCATGTAGAGCTTGCCTTCCTGAACAGTGAACTCTATGTCGAGCATATCCTTGTAGTGCTTCTCGAGTCTCTGGTAAATCCCATTCAGCTCGGTATAAGCCTTCGGAAGCCTCCTTTTAAGTTCATTTATGTGAAGTGGAGTCCTGATGCCTGCCACAACATCCTCTCCCTGCGCATTTATCAGGCATTCTGCAAAAAAGCGTTTCTGCCCGGTAGATGGGTCTCTCGTAAAGCCCACACCTGTGCCTGAGCTTTCACCCATATTACCAAAGACCATTGCCTGTATGTTACATGCAGTGCCTAAGTCATTCGGAATGCCATGAAGCTTTCTGTATTTGACTGCCCTGTCGCCAAACCATGAGTTGAATACTGCATCTATTGCCTTTTTAAGCTGTTCAATTGGCTGGTCAGGGAAATCCTCGCCTGTTTCTTTTTTGTAGATTGCCTTGTATTCTTCTACGAGTGCCTTAAGGTCATCTGTCGATAGCTCTGTATCGAGCTTGACACCAGAGCTTTCCTTCATCTTATGGAGTGCCTTTTCGAATCGCTGTCTGTCTATACCCATAACGATATTGCCAAACATGGTTATAAACCTTCTCATAGCATCGTAGCCAAATCTTTCGTTTCCTGTTTTTTTAATGAGTGCAGAGAGGGTTACACTATTAAGCCCTAAATTAAGCACAGTGTCCATCATGCCGGGCATGGAGAATTTAGCACCCGAGCGCACAGACAAAAGAAGAGGGTTTTCGCTACTACCGAATCTCATGCCCATTGTTTTTTCTATCTTCTTTAAACCCTCGAGAACTTGCTCCCACATGCCCTGAGGATATTTCTTGCCTGCCCTAAAAAACTCATTGCATGCCTCCGTGGTAATGGTTATGCCTGCTGGAACCGGGATTTTGAGATTAGTCATCTCTGCAAGCCCAGCACCTTTTCCGCCAAGGAGGTCTTTCATGGCTTTAGAGCCATCTGCCTTACCCCCACCAAAAAAATATACATATTTTCTCCTTGAAGTCTTTCCCTTTGAAATCCTCTTATTTGACATAAATGCCTCCGCAGAAGATAATTTTAGCCTAATAAATTACCTTAGAACAGGGAAAAATTTCAAGCTAAGGTTCCAAAATGGAAAAGTTGACACAAAAGTAAGATAAAGGGTATGTTATAGATTAACCGGGCCGCTAGCTCAGCTGGTAGAGCAACGCCCTTTTAAGGCGTGGGTCGTTGGTTCGAATCCAACGCGGCTCATAAATCGTCGCAAAATCTTTGATTTTGCGTGTGTCCCCATCGTCTAGCCAGGCCTAGGACATCGCCCTTTCAAGGCGGTAACATGGGTTCGAATCCCATTGGGGACGCTTGAAAAATCAAGGGGTTACAGCCTGTAGCCCCTTTTCATCTTCATCTGACTGTAGCAAAATTGTAGCAGTCCCCTTACAATCAATCACTTTAATAGCCTCTCTTAAGCTCTCCGGCAACAAATGAGCATATCTCTGGGTCATTCTCTGGTCTTTATGGCCACATAGCTTTTGAACTCTGTAAAGGTCAACACCAGATTGAACCAAAGCAGTGGCAAAGTCATGTTTCAGGTCATGAAATCTCAAGTCTTTAATCCCTGCTCTATCACATGCCCTTTTAAAAGCCATAGAGACTTTTTTGCCTGAGTGAGGCTGTCCTAACTCATTACAAAAGACAAATGAGCTTGCTATTTTCCTTTCTCTTAAAACTCTTAGAAGGGTATCTCTAACTATGTTAGTCATAGATATAGCTATAGGCTCACCATTTTTAGTCTTAGGCACTATAATGAGATTCCGGTTGAAATCCAATTGAGACAGAGTCAATTGAAGTATATTGCCCTGCCTTAAGCCGGTCTGAGAAGCAACTATAACTATCGGCTTAAGCCATTCAGGTAAAGTGAACCTGAGTTTTTGAGCTTCTTCAGTAGCTACATAACGAACCCTTGCATTATCAACCTTAAGGGACCTCATTACCTTTTTAACAGGGTTTTCCTTGCAAAGCTCCCACTCATCAATAGCGATACTAAACACCCTTCTTAGGAAAGCAAGCTCTTTTCTGACAGTTGAAGGCAAAACTTTCTGAAGCCTTTCAGCCTTATATTGGCTTAAAAGGGAAGGGGAAACATCCTTAATGAGACAGTTACCAAAGAGAGATTTGAAGTGAGCGGCTATCTGATTGTTTCTTTCATGGCTTGAAGGGCTAAGCATTGGTGATATTTCCCTCATATACCTGTCTATAACCTCATTAAGGGTAATGTCTTTAGGCTTCTCAAAGTATCTATCTTCAATAATATCAGCCAAAACCTTTGCATAAAGTTTTTCAGCAATCTTCTTCTTTTCAGTTTTAAGAGACTCCTGAATTCTTTTATCCTTATACTTGATGCTAAACCAGAAGATTTTACCTCTACGGTAAAGCCCCACAGTTAATTTCTACCCCCTTTCATAGGGCCTCTGGCTTGGGTAAGAGAATTATAACCTGAATCAGGAGACTTTTTACAGGACCTTATCCATTTCAATATATCCTCTAAATCAAACCTCAGGCATCCATTGAGTTTGATACATGGAATCTGCCCTAACTCAGCCCATTGATATACCGTAGAAGGCTTTACATTGAGAATTTGAGCTATCTCATTGACATTAAGCAACTTCATGTCTTCTTTAAAAAGGCTCATCAGGGGTCTTAAGCCACTCCGAATGAGAGGCAATAAACCTTTTCTTCATTTCTGCTTTTATGTCATTATCTATGTGCCTTTTCAATTCAATTCGGGATTTCCTACCCATCAGGCTAAAAATAAACTGCATGACTCCGGTAATCTCATCGCCATTAAAGCCGAATATATCAATCCTGTCAAAATACGAGGCAATGCTTTCTGGATTGTCCAAAACATCCTGTAAATTCATTTTTTCTGGTCTAACCTGAATCTCAAACCTCGTATAACTTCTGCCTGATTCAAGAAGCCCTTTTTGAGGCGTGCCTTAATCTCTTTCACCTTTTCGTATATCCTGATTTTAGGGTTAGAGCCTGCATAAAGAGTCCCTTTATAAAAACTGAAAGTGTCAGAACGGATTTTATTCACACGGATGACCGCCAAGACATGCTGAATAGGGAAATCCTCTGTATCCACTGCAAGGTCAATCCTTGATACATTAAACTCACTGGGCATTAAATCAGGAGCATCAAATATGATACGAAGATAAGACTCCATATATTCGTAGCATCCAAAATTCTTAGGGTTTAAATCTACTTTTGTATAGGGGATAGTCATATTCGTTTCCTCACTGAATTTGTGTGGCCGGCAAAGCACAACTGCCTTTTCAAGCATATACATGTCCTTATAGATTTGAGTCCTGTATTCATCCACGGTCAAATCCCCATGAATCCGTAAATATTCATAATCAGGCACTCTCTGAATTGTTAAACTTAACTTATCAAGCATAATAAGTTACTTATTTGCTGGTGATTACACATCTCCAGCAAATCCCTTCCCCTGCCTCTTTGTGTCCGCTCCTTCCCATCGCTTCCACTGAGGCAGGGGCATAGACAAACTCTTTCATTCAATCCTGCCGTCAATTTTATCCACAGGGATCGTAGCTTCACAGTTCAGGCACTGGTAATAGTCGCCTGATGAATCTCCAAAGCCAGCAAGTAGTGGAGCATTGCAGTTAGGGCATTTAGGGATTCCTAAAACCTCTGCCTTTGCTCGGAAGTCAAGGTTTTTAACCAGCCGTTTGTTCTTTTCCATGATTTTCATAAACTTCTTCATAGTCTCATCTCCTTCCTTTTTGAAAATAAAAAAGCCGAGAATATGGACTTGTTCCACAAACCCGGCTTTACTGTCCTTGAAAAGACTTGTTAGCCTTGCTCTTAATTACAGTTAAGCAATATATACCTGTTACAGTTAGGACATTTAATTAAATAAACCCCTTTCTTTTCCTTATGCTCTCTTACGCCTTCATTCGAATAAAACAAATAGTTAGCATCATACTTGTCTATTCGCCTTATTCTGGCTTTACAAAGGTTGCATTTGCCATTAGGCAAGAGAATAGGCTTCATTTTTTGCCCTTATCCCTTTTAGGTGTCATTTTAATCTTTCTTTTGGCAAACTCAACAGTGTCCATAATAGGGTAAAAAACAGGCCCTAATTTTTCCTGTAGAAACTTACGCACCTCTTTGCCACGAGGGTCGCTATCCATCATCTTGATAAATTCGTTATCAGACATGGCATTTGGCTTTAAATCTTTAGCCATCATCCTTAAAATCCAAGTTACGCACTCAGATATTGAAATATTTCTGGGCATGGGAAGACGCCCTATTTCCTCATATACAGCTTCATCAATTGTTAAATTCAATCTCTTTCTCATGGTCTCCTCCAAATAGTCCTAATATTCCTAATACGCATTAAGAATATCATAAATATAAAATCTTGTCAATGGCTTGACAAATACATTTTGCTCTTGACAGTTAGAGGGCGATTATGCTTCAATAAGTCACCTTCCTATAAGTTGCATAGAGCCACCGAAAAGGTAAATTCCGCGTAAGCGGGAGGCACAAAGCCACCTGTCCTAAGGGGAATAGGAGAGAGGGGTTGCCGAATGGCAAAGGCGTTACGAAACATTATTTGTCTGGTTTCTCTCTTCTTAGCCATCCTCTTTATTTCTCCTCTTTTTGCTGAAACCGTTAATTATTTCTATGATGACCTTGGGAGGCTGACCAAAGCGGTCTCAGAAACCGGAGAGGTGGTAATATACGAGTACGACGAGGTCGGAAATCTGTTTGCAACCAGCAAGAGTGGAATTAAAAAGTTACCGCCTGAGCTTCACAGCATAACTCCAGATATTGTCTTTGTTGGAAATACCTTGACTTTTACCCTTGTGGGGGAAAACCTTTTTACTACAGAGGAAATCACATCCACTAATCAAGGGCTCATAATAAACCGTTTCTCATCAGTGGATACGGAAATAAAAGTGGATGTAGCGATTTTATCTACTGCACAGGCCGTCCGGACCGATATTATAGTCAAAACCTCTTATGGCGTGGCAAGTATACCGCTTAATATAGCGAGGCTCATTCTTTCGCCTTCACAGGTTGCCCTCACCCCTCAGGACACCGCTAAGATAACCGCCTTGATAGAGGGTTATCCCAAAAGTCTTACAGTATCTTTGAATAATCATGCCACGGATATAATATCAGCCCCTCAGTCTGTTACCATTCCTTATGGTAGTAGTACTGTTTTCACAATCACCGCACTCAAGGAAGGCACAGGTGTGATAACGGCTGAAAATACAGGGATCACAATCTATGTGACACAGCCTTTTAGTGGGGATGTGACTATATACGCTAGACCAGTAACTATTTGGGTTGAATATTCAGACACAGGGACTGTGGTTTCCAGTCCAGTAAATGTTGAAGTGAAGTATTCAGACACAGGGACTGTGGTTTCCAGTCCAGTAAATGTTGAAATTAAAAAATAATAAAGGAGGTTTAAGATGAAAGGGGTCAGAAATATTATTATTCTCAGCGTGATATTTCTCTTTGCGGGTTCTTCCTATGCATGGGAGTTTATCAGTGGAAGCACAGGTGCTGATGGAGCATTTAACCCTACTTCTAATGTAGAACTTCAGGTTCCTCCCGATGGGGTTTTTAACTTTACGACTGTAAACATTCCAGCAGGGGTAATAGTTACTTTTAAAAAGCATGCATCCAACACGCCTGTATACATCCTCGCCACAGGTGATGTAACAATAGGAGGCGTGATAGAAGTGAATGGAAAAGACGGCTTACAGAGCGTTCCGGGTGAAGGAGGACCATGCGGGTTTCGTGGAGGCTCTGGTGCACCTGTAGGTTTTATAGCCGGGCGTGGCTTAGGCATAGGTGGTGGTGGTGGAGGACGTTTTAGCTGTCGCGTGAGTGGGACAAGTTATTGTTGGTATGGAGGCGGAGGTGGGGGTTTCAACTCACTCGGTAAAACAGCTCAAGATGGTGGAGGTGTTGGTGGGACCACATATGGAAATGTACAAATCATCCCCTTAATAGGCGGTTCAGGGGGTGGAGGTTCATCATGTGAAACTTCTATGGGTGGAGGAGGTGGAGGAGGTGGTGGTGCTATCCTGATTGCCTCAAGCGGAACCATTCATATAACAGGTGCTATCCGTGCCAACGGAGGAAACGGATGGGGCTCTTTTCAGGTTGGTGGAAGCGGTGGTGGAAGCGGTGGTGCTCTAAGACTAATAGCTAATGCTATTAAAGGAGACGGTGCAATTGTCGCCTTAGGTGGCAACGGAGGGCTGGGAGGAAACGGTATCAATGGTGGAAGTGGTGGTAATGGTCGTATCCGCCTTGAAACATACTACCTTGAGAGGACGACAACGACATCCCCAACTTTTACCTTTGGATACCCATCTACTGTGTTTGTAGCTAAAATCCCGGAGCTAAAAATAATCTCTATCGCAGGGGTAAATGTGCCTGAGAATGCACAAGGGTTGTATGGAACACCCGATGTAGTTTTACCTGCAACTATAACAAACCCTGTGGAGGTTACTATCTCAGGGACAAACATCCCTGTGGGCACGACTGTTAAGGTGACTGTAGCTCCTGCCTTTGGGCCAGGCTCCTCAGGGGCAGACCCCTCAATCGCAACCGCAACCCTAAGCGGAACTAATGAATCATCCACTGCTACCGTCTCGGTTAACATTCTGAAAAATTATCAGAGTGCTCTCACAGCTGAGGCTACATTCACTATTCAGGTGGCAATGTATTACGAAGGTGAAAGGATAGAGAAAGTCAGGGTGGCAACAACCATGGGCAAGGGGCAGGAGGTCGTCTATATCACAGAGTCGGGTAAAGAGGTCTCTGCTGAGAAATTGCTTGCAAGCCTGAAATGAAAAAGGGGGCTGGTATGAGAAGTCTCCAGCTGATATTTGCAGTTTTGCTCTCAGCGGTCTTCCTCTGCCCGGCTGCCACTGAGGCAGGGGAGACCCTGCCCTATGGCACAATTGCTGTTCTTTCAAATGCAACTGCAATTGACATCTCCACTGGCTCAGATATTGCCTATAGCATAAGTAAGACAGGCAGAACCCTCTCACTCCTTGATGTCAATAACCTCAGCCTCCTTAAAGAAATAAAATTAGAAGGTGTTCCAGTAGGGCTTGCTATTAATCCAGAGGACAACCATGCCTTTGTTACAGTAAGAGGGACGGGTAAAAAAGGCTATCTATATGTGGTGGCACCTGATGGAACTCTGAAGAATGTTTTCCAGATAGGTGAAGACCCACAGGAGGTCAGCATAAACCCTGTAACTCACACAGTGGTTATTGCCCTTGGAAAAAGTAAAAAGCTCACATTTTTATCCTTAACCGATTTCTCAATAAAAGGAGAAATCTCTCTTTCTTCAAGACCAAGGTTATTGGCACTTGACAGTGACTCAGGAAGGCTTGTAGTCATTGGAGGAGAAGCTCAGGGAGAGGGCAAGCAATCTCATATCTCAATAATTGATTTGAGCACAGGAGATGTGCTTAATGAGACCACTACTGACCGTGACATAGAAGACATAGCGATTTCATCTCAGGAAGACCTCGCCTTCATGGTCTCAAATCAAAAGGCATACCTTCTTGACATCAATAGAGGTGCTGTGGATGAGCTTGAAAAGATTAAAAATTCTATGCCTCTTTCAGGCTCTGCCTTTAATCCTCTCCTAAAGAGTGCGATCATAACCTCAATGAATGAGCTTATGCTTTTGGACATAAACACTAATACAATAAGCACCTATGGTCTTCCCGGAGAGCCCTATCCCCTGAGACCCATAACAGTTGACCCTTACTCTAACCGTGCACTCATAGCAGGTGATGGTGTGGTCTATATAATCGGGCTTCCTAATCCTGTGCCTTATATAACGAATCTCATTCCAAAAAGCTCAAGGGCAGGTGAGGGTCTCCAGCTTAAGGTAGAGGGTGGAAATTTCACCACCTCATCCCGTGTGAGGTTTAACCTGAGCGAGGTCATTACAAAGTTTAAAGACAATGAAAACCTTTATGCTGATATACCGGTCTCATTACTTTCTGAGCCAGGCACTGTGCTTGTAACAGTTACAAACCAACCTCCAGAGGGTGGAACATCGGAGCCTTATCCTTTTGAGATTAAATACCCCATACCTGTGATTTCAGAGCTTGAGCCCTCATCTATCTCTGCCCGAAGTCCTGATTTTACCCTGAAGGTTAAAGGTGCAAAATTCATTCAGGGAGATATTGTCAACTTCAATGGCGAAGACCTTAATACCACATACATAAGCTCTACAGAGCTTTCTGCAGTGGTGCCATCCTCGCTCATTATGACTAAAGGGGTATACCTTGTCACAGTCCTTACACCAGACAGGGTAAACTCCAATTATTTGAGCTTTACGGTCACAGACCCCTATCCTGTGATTACAGACTTCACACCAAAAGAGGGCTACCCGGGCACAGTGGTGACTATATACGGAGACAATTTTGCCAATCTTCCCACAGGGGTTTATTTCACCCCCGGAGTGCAGGCTTCCATACCTTCCCTTACTCAGATGGAGATAAAGGCTCTTGTGCCTTCTGGTGCATCTACAGGACCTATCACAGTGGTAACCTCAATTGGCAATGTAACGAGCGCCCTGAATTTCACTGTCTTGAGGACTCAAGTATTTGAGCTAAGTGTAAGTCCTTCTTCACTTACTATGCCTACTGGTGGAAGGTCATCCGCAATGGTAAGTGTTAAAAACACAGGCATGGAGCAGTTTTCAGGCACTGTAAGGCTTTCTGTCCCGGATGTGCCAGAGGGGTTAACTGTTAACTTCAACCCTGAGCAAATCTCAACAGGACAGAAATCCAGTCTGACCCTCATTAATTCAGGACTTACCGGAGATATAGTTTTAATCATAAACGGAACTGCAAACATTGATGGCACTGATGTAACCGAAATTGCTTTGTTAACCATAAAACCCATCCCCCCGGGTGTTACAACCATAACAGGCAGGGTCCTTCGCTCAGATGATGATAGCCCCATAAAAGATGTAACCCTCACAATTGACAGCAAGACCGCAGTAACAGATGAAGCAGGGAACTTCTTCTTTAGAGATATACCCACTGGAGAACAAATCCTCATAATAGACGGAGATACTGCAAACACCACTGATGCAGAATACCCCTCTCAGATACCCGTGCCTGTGACAATCGTCCCGGGTGTGGACAATAAGCTTCCCTATAACATTTTCCTTCACAGAGTAAACACCGAGCGATTTACCCCGATAGAGCCGGGCAAAGAAACCGTGGTCAAAGACCCGGCCATACCGGACTTCGAGATGAAGATACCGGTGGATGTGCAAATCATAGGGTGGGACGGAAAGCCAAACGAGAAGGTCTCGGTCAAGGTCGTGCCCGTAGACAGGCTTCCAATAAGACCACCTCCTGAAGGAGTCTATGCAAGTGAAATCTATATGTATTATTTTGACAAGCCCGGCGGAGGCACACCCACAAGACCCGTCCCTGTTAAGATGCCAAATAACTTTCAAGCACAACCAGGCGAAAGAGTAGAGCTTTGGTATTATGACGAATCACCTCAACCTGACCCTAATTCCAATCAGTGGAAGCCATTCGGTATGGGAACAGTCTCAGAGGATGGAAAACTTATTATTCCTGACCCCGGAGTGGGGATTCCAAAGTTCTGCTGTGGTGCGTCATTCCCAAGACCTGTCACAATAATCCCTCCTACTGGTTTACAGCCGTCTTCCGAGGGCGGGGCATGTCCTAAGGGAGACCCTGTCGACCCGCTCAATGGAATGTTTATTTACAGCAAAAACGATATTGCCTATCCCTCTCCATCAATGCTCAATATAACGAGGCTTTATAAATCAGACAACACAACCATCGGTCCCTTTGGAAGAGGTACAAGCATTAATTATAACCGCTTCCTCCAGACAAGTGGCACTGCCCTCCTTTATATTACACCCCAAGCTGGTAGATACATCTTTTCTAAAAACGGAGACAGCTCTTATACAAACAACCTATATCCATTTTTAAAAGGTGTAAAGGCATATCTTAATCCTGATGGCACAAGGACATTGAAATTTGCTGATGGCGCTTCTTATACATTCAACTCGGCAGGAAGGCTTATAGAAGAAAGAGACACTAACGGAAACTGGGTAAGGCTTTTAAGGGATTCCCTCGGCAATATTACCGCCATAAGCGATAGCATGGGAAGGACACTTGGTATCACCAATAGAACTATTAGGATTGGCGTATCAATATATACAGTTATTTCCTCCATATCTGACGGAGTAAGGGCTGTGTTATACACCTATGATAGCTCTGCAAGGCTAAGCAGTGTTACTATGCCTGATGGAAGCACAACACAGTATGCGTATGACAGTGCTGGCAGGCTCTCCTCTGTAACAAACCAAAGAGGGATAGTTCAGGTAAGAAACTACTATGACTCTCAGGGAAGGG
>JACQZC010000008.1 GCA_016207905.1 Nitrospirota bacterium
CATATACCTTAGAAGGAATCTTTTATCCGACTCTGTATGTAACAGACACTCAAGGCAATATTTATTCTGATGTGATTGCAATCACTGTGCTTTCAAAGACAGAGATGGATAACCTTCTTAAAGGGATATGGGAGAGGATGAAAGGAGAGTTGGCACTTAGAGATATTGAAAGTGGGCTTGAATATTTATGCAAAGACTCAAGGGATAAATATAGAGAAACCTTAGAATTTCTCAGTGATGAACTTCCTGACATTTTCCCCAGCCTACAGGGAATAGAATTGCTCTATATGGTAGACAACAGGGCTAAATACAGGATAAAACGACCCCGTTTAATAAATGGGCAAGAAGTGGAGATTACATATTACATCTATTTTGTAAGAGACTTTGATGGAGTCCTGAGGATAGAGGGGTTCTGATGATAGATAAAAGGAAACTGGCATTTGTGATAGCGGGGATGTTGTTTTGTTTTATGTCTTCTGGCTGTATATGGCTACATACTGATGGACCTTATAGGGGTAAAGTGGTAGAGCTTGAGACAGGCAATCCCATAGAGGGAGCAGTCGTTGCATCAAGATGGACGATTGAGCCTTATGTGCACTCAGAGAGGTTCTGTGATGCAAAAGAGACTGTTACGGATAAAAATGGAGAGTTTTTACTCCCACGAGGAGGATGTTGGTCACATTCTTTTGCAGAGTTATCTCCTGCAGATATTGTTATTTTCAAACCCGGATACCTTGCCTATCCGCCGTTAGGTGCATCACAGGAGGAAAGGAGGCTTCGGATGCCTGATTTTACAGGTTATGAATTCAGGGATAAAAAGCAATACTATGTCATAAATCTGGGAAGGCCGAAGACAAGGGATGAAAAATGGCTGTTATATGCCCGCACTGAAAGAGAGGAGAGGGAGTTTACATACGATGATGCAGGTAGCCCATTTATTCATAACGAAGCTTTTGAAAAATTACCTGCACTTTTAAAACTAATCAATGAAGAAAGAAAAAATCTTGGATTAACTGGGGAAATAGGACCTCCAGAAAATAGAGGGGATTAGTGAAAAATAAGATTTTTATATTATTATTAATATTTAGCCTTATAACGATTTTTTTAAAGGGACAGTTAAATGCCTACACCACAAATGTTCACGAGGAAATCACCAAGAGGGTGATTAATCAAAATACTGATAACTTAAATGGGTATCTTCAGAATATTGGTCTGATCAATGGTATAAGAGAACTTGTTAATAAGGAAGAAGTGAGAAGGTGGATAGAAAAAGGCAGTGTAAGAGAAGACTATAACTGGCAGAATCTTTTAGACCCATTATACTCTCATTTCTATAATCCATTGACCAACAAATCAGGTGTAGGGGATTGGGTGCCATCTGCATATGAATGGGCAGACATGCTGAATAATAAATGGTCATGGAAATCAGCGAGGGATTACTTCTATAAGGGGTTGACCCTTACCGTAAAGGATGAGAGGGGGGAAGCCCTTGCCAAGGCATTCAGAGCCTTAGGTCATGTAATACATCTTGTCCAGGACATGGCAGTGCCTGCTCATACGAGGGGAGACTTGCATGCAAATGACCCTTATGAAAGCTATACAAAAAACAATAAGCAAAGCTTAATCTATAATGCTGTTCAATTCACAGGCACTACAAACTCGGTTACATCAGGTGCTCCAAGACAGTTGTGGGATACTGATGTATACACAGAGACATCACTTCCTATAGGAACTGTCATAGGTCTTGCCGAATATTCAAGTGCAAACTTTTTTAGTAAACATACTATTTTCAAAGGCATGCCTCACCCAATGCATGAAGATACCAACTGTTATAAAATCAACGAATTAACTCCTGTGGAGATAACAAACGAAAAAGGGGAGAAAGACCTTAGAATATATATCTCAAAGGACAAGGGCGAGCAGGTCAAAAACCTTGCATCATTCAGCCTGCTTGAATATGATGTAGAAGGTAAGTTGGCAAAATACGGATATGCTATAAGTGAAGTGTGTAAGAAAACCCCTTTTCTACTTGATGAGAAAACGCATAAAGACTACGCCTCGCTTCTTATCCCCCGTGCTGTTGGCTACTCAGCAGGGCTACTGGATTATTTCTTCAGAGGAAGGATTGATATGGAGCCTGACCCGAATTCTCAGGGGCAGTATATAATCAAAAACCTTTCCAACGAGCAGATGAATGGGACATTTTCTCTCTATTATGATGACATATATGACAGTAGACGCCTTATAGCAAGTTTCCTCCTTTCTATTGAAGCTAATGACGAGGGCACTGTCTCCTTCAGCCTGCCTTCTGAGCCAAAGCCTAAAAACGAAGGTGAATATATCCTTGTATTCAGAGGCAAGCTCGGAAATGAGGATGGTGCAGTAGTAGGAGGGATTGTTAAGCTTAAGTGTGGATGTGACGTTTCACTTACAATTATAAATGAGGATGGCACACCAGCCCTTGATACCATAACGAGAGGTAGCTCGAGGGATTATAAAGCTACTGGCTGTGGCGATTGTCCGGTTACATGGTCTCTCTCTGCGACAGATGGAAGTGCGGTTGGCAATAGCACTATAACTCAGGATGGGGTATTAACTGCTGGCTCTACTGCTTGCGGAACATTGGGGGTTACAGCTAATTGTCGTGCATGTGGGACTTCAGATACGCAGGATGTTAGGGTAACGGATGCAGGCGGGTGGGTTCAGGTAGCTTCATGCTCGCAGAACAATTTTAGTGGCTGTTTCTCCACTGATGGTTGGATGGAAGAGACATTAAGCGGCAGATACAAGCATTTGGTAGAGTATCATAGAGCGCATTGTAGTACTTCTCCTGGAGTTTGTGAGTATTGTCGTTCTAACTGCGAAAGTTACCCAAAACCCTGTGGTGGTGGTTGTAGTGAGTGTTATGGATGTTTGACAGGGGGATATCCAAATTATTGTTTTCATTATATTCTGTGGACAGGTGATTTCGTATGGGTATGCCCATGAGGCAGGTCATGGGGACAGGTCTTGAAAGAGTACAGCGACATTGGCAGAACATTTATTGGATTTGTAGAGGGCAATGAGAATGAAAAATAATGGTAAACTTAGTGCATTTAAAACTTAAGGGGTAAATATGAAACTTTACCAGTTAATACCGCTTTTACCACTAATAGGGTTTTTTATCAACATCCTTTTTGGAAGATGGTTTATAAAGGATAAGGCTCACTGGGTTGCCTGCGGAGCAGTTCTGGCATCGTGGGTCATCTCTTTAATTACCTTTGCCGATGTCTCAGGCGGTAAGATTATAAACGAAATGCTCGTTATGGCAAACAATTTCCTACAGCTTTATTTTGGATGGGAGGCAGTGGGGCTTTGCTCTTATTTCCTTATAGGCTACTGGTATGAAAAGAAATCGGCATCAGATGCAGGAAAAAAAGCGTTCATAGTGAACAGGTTTGGAGACTTTGGCTTTGGACTTGGAGTTATAATTCTCTTCCTTACATTCGGCACACTCCATTATGAGCCTGTATTTGGTGCTATGAGCGGGCTCGTTGGCAAGACTATAAACATCCTTGGCTATAATATTGACCTCATAACCCTTATAGCACTTTTGCTTTTCTGTGGTGCAGTAGGCAAATCAGCCCAGATACCGCTTCATGTATGGCTTCCCGATGCAATGGAAGGACCTACGCCTGTTAGTGCCCTCATACATGCCGCAACAATGGTTACTGCAGGCGTGTTCATGGTTGCAAGGTGTAATGCTATATTCAGCCTCTCGCATACTGCCATGAATGTGGTTGCAGTTACAGGCGGAGTGACTGCCCTTTTTGCAGGCACGATAGCCCTTGTCCAGAACGACATAAAGAGAATAGTTGCCTACTCCACTGTAAGCCAGCTGGGATACATGTTCCTTGCCTTGGGGGTTGGTGCATATGGAGCAGGAATCTTTCATCTTTACACGCATGCCTTCTTTAAGGCACTCCTGTTTTTAGGGGCAGGCAGTGTGATGCATGCAATGGCAGGCGAGCTTAACATACAGAAGATGGGAGGACTAAGGAAATATATGCCTGCGACATACTGGACATTCCTTCTTGCCTCTTTGAGCATTGCAGGGATTCCCGGTCTTGCAGGGTTTTTTAGCAAAGACGAAATCCTCTGGAGGGCTTACACAGGAGGACCTGTTGGGAAATTCCTCTGGCTCCTTGCAACACTTACAGCCCTTCTTACAGCGTTTTATTCATTCAGGATAGTTTTTCTTGCCTTTCATGGAAAATTCCGAGGCACCCATGAGCAGGAGCATCACCTTCATGAATCCCCAAAGGCAATGACCATTCCACTTGTAGTCCTTGCAATCGGAGCAGTTGCCTCCGGATGGGTGGGTATTCCACCTCTAATCGGAGAGTTCCTTGGCATAGAGCATTCGGATAAATTCGGAGGGTTCCTTGCCCCTATTGTTGGACATCCTCATGGAGAAGGAACACACGGAGAGGAACTGATGGTTATGGCTATCTCCATAGCAGTAGGACTCATCGGCATTGCGACTGCGGCACTGTTTTACCTCAAGAGGCCAGAGTTGCCTGTTAAATTGGGAACTACATTCAAAGGTGCATACAAGGTGCTCTGGAATAAATATTATGTGGATGAGATTTATAGCTTCCTGATTGTAAAGCCAACACTCTGGGTTGCAAAAAACATAGTTGTGGCAATCACTGATGGATTGCTCATAGAGGGCATTGTCAATGGAATCCCAAAGATGATAGGTGGATTCAGTGCCGAGTTGAGAAAGATACAGACAGGATTTGTCCATCATTATGCAATAATAATGGCGTTTGGTGCGCTCATCGTTATAGCGCTAATTATATGGTGAGGTAAAAGATGGAACTCATGATGAACAAATTAAGCTATCCAATCTTAAGCACAGTGATATTCACACCTGTCCTTGGAGCACTGATAATACTCCTCATTAAGAGAAGTCATGAGGAACTTATAAAATGGGCATCCCTTTCTTTCACCACTATAACATTTATACTTTCGATACCTCTTTTTATGACATTCGACAAGACAACCTATGCCATGCAGTTTGGGGAGAAGCATTCATGGATTCCTGCATGGAATATAAACTATATGCTTGGGATAGATGGAATAAGCGTGCTTTTTGTCATGCTTTCAGCCCTTCTTGGAATACTCTGTGTGCTTGTGTCATGGAAGGCAATAACCAGCAAGGTAAAGGAATTCTACATAGCTATACTTCTCATCGAAGCCGCAATGACAGGGGTTTTCTCTGCCTTGGATTTCTTCCTGTTTTACATCTTCTGGGAGGCAATGCTTATCCCCATGTATCTCTTGATAGGCGTATGGGGAGGCCCAAAGAGGGTATATGCGGCAATAAAGTTCTTTCTCTTCACACTTGTTGGAAGCGTGTTCATGCTCATTGGAATCATAGTGCTTTACCTCTATGCAGGCAATACATTCAATATCCTCGAGCTTATGTCAATGAACTATCCATATGCCATGCAGTTCTGGCTTTTCTGGGCGTTTTTTGCGGCATTTGCAGTAAAGGTCCCGATGTTTCCTGTGCACACATGGCTTCCCGATGCACACACAGAGGCACCCACCGCAGGCTCTGTAATCCTTGCAGGAGTGCTCATAAAGATGGGTGCATACGGGTTTCTGAGGTTCTCAATACCATTATTCCCCGATGCAGTAAAGGCAATGGTCATACCAATGCTTACCCTTTCGGTAATTGCAATAATCTATGGAGCGGTCGTATGCCTTGTGGAAAAGGATTTAAAGAGGCTCATTGCCTATAGCTCAGTAAGCCACATGGGCTTTGTGACATTAGGGATATTTGCCCTGAATGCGAATGGTTTGGAAGGTGGAATCCTTCAGATGCTTAATCACGGAATAATAACAGGCGCATTGTTTCTTATGATAGGGATTATCTATGAGAGGACTCACTCAAGACAGATAAGCGATTATGGAGGGCTTGCAACACCGCTTCCTGTGTATTCGGCATTTTTCATGGTCTTTACCTTAGCCTCTATAGGGCTTCCGGGGATGAATGGATTTATAGGAGAGTTTCTAATAATCTTAGGAGGGTTTTCTGCAAAGAAGTGGGCAGGGGTCCTTGCCGCAACTGGCATAATAATAGGTGCAGGCTATATGCTCTGGCTTTATCAGAGAATCTTCTTTATGGAGACAAACCCAAAGCTCACCGAGCATCCTGATATGAACCTGAGAGAGATAATAACCATCGTCCCGCTTGTTGCCTTAGTGTTCCTCATAGGGGTTTATCCTAACCCATTCTTAGGCTTTATGCATGCCTCTGTCCAGCATCTTATCGAAAGGCTCAATCTTCCGTCAACGCCAGAGGCAACGCTGGCAGGGCTAGTGGAGTTTCTGAAGAAGGTAATCTAAAGTTAATCTAAGGGCGAAGTTTAAAGAATTACCTCCTGAGTAACCGCATATCTCTTCCCCTGATATGTATCCCTTTCAATAAACCTCTTCTCTATATCCCTCAGTATCTCACTTCTTGACTTACCCCATCTTGGAGCTATGAGAATCTCATCGGGTGCAGTGGCAAAAAGCCTCTGAATGACAATCTCAGGCGAAAGCCTACCTATAAAGTCAACAATGAAATTTAGGTATTCCTCATATCCAAACACATGAAACTGCTCTTTCTCGTACATGCTGGCAAGCTTAGTCCTCTGAACGACCTGAAGCTGATGAATCTTAAGAAACTCGATGCCTGCTTGAGAAACAACATCTGCCATATGAAGCATCTCGTCTTTTGTCTCTGTCGGAAAACCCACTATCACATGGGCACCTGCATGAAGCCCTCTTTTCTTTGTCATCTCAAGTGCCTTAAGAAATGTATGGTAGTCATGGCATCTATTGATGAATTTCAGGGTCTTTTCGTAAATGGACTGGATCCCGTATTCCATGAGAATGAACTTATTTGACAGAAGCCCTTGAAGCATGTCGAGCTTTTCTTCGTCAATGCAATCAGGTCTTGTGCCGATTGCAAGCCCCACAACCGATGGCTCCTCAAGTGCCTCGGAATAAAGCCTTTCAAGCACATCTATTGGTGCATAGGTGTTGCTATAGGGCTGAAAATATGCAATAAATTTCTCTGCCTTATATCTTCCCCTGAGATAGCTTATTCCATTTCTAACCTGCTCTTGCACTGAAAGTGCAGGCTTGCACGATGAGGGTCTGAAGCTATCGTTGTTACAGTAGATACATCCTCCAACACCCAATGTGCCGTCCCTATTAGGGCATGTAAAGCCTGCATCTACATTGACCTTGAAGACCTTTGAGCCGAATCTTTTCTTTATGTATGAGCCAAAGGAATTATACCTTTTCATATTTAATTATCTACATTCAGGGAAGGCTGTGTCAAATCTCGAAACTCATTGCTGTTTTACAGCAAAAAGACCTTGACAGAAAAGAGGATGCTGATTAGGATAATGCAACAGTCCCGATGCCTCGGGATTCCTACTTGGGCGAAAGGAAGGGACACCATCCAAAAAAAGGCGTCAAGGCAAAGAAAAAGGAGCAGAAATAATACGGGAAGTGGAGCTATGTTATGTCAGATGGACTTTGAAGGAGATGGGATTATTGACTACACTGGAGCTTCTTTTGAGAGCATAAGCCATACATATACCTTAGAAGGAATCTTTTATCCGACTCTGTATGTAACAGACACTCAAGGCAATATTTATTCTGATGTGATTGCAATCACTGTGCTTTCAAAGACAGAGATGGATAACATGCCTGTTATGGCTGAGATGTTACAGGATATGGCAGATATAAGGTTGATTGAATCGAAGGGTAATCGTGCCGAATATGATTTGCTCATGGTTAAGGAAAGCACCGAACATGCATTTTATGTTGAGTTCGTGAAAGATGTTAATGGCATATGGAAAATTAATTTCTTTTAGATACATGATAAAAAACACATTCATAATTATTGGGCTCTATCTGCTTTTCTCAACAACTGCTTTCGGAGCGACTTATAGTGGCAGGGTCATTGATGCAGACACAAAAAAGCCGATTGAGGGTGCTGTGGTTGTTGCAGTTTGGCTTGAGGAGAGAGCAACTATCGCTGGGCCCTCGTCAAGGCTTAAAGATGTAAAGGAGACCTTGACGGGCAAAGATGGGGCGTGGGTGATAAAAGGGCCGAAGGGAAGACGGATGGGTAATATTAAAGCTATTGTCAGCTTTCTTACAGGAACACATTTTACTAAACCACCTGAGTTTATTATTTTTAAGCCCGGGTATTGTTCATGGCCAGCGGCTTTTGGTATTGATGCATGTAAGGAAAAGATGAAATATTCCGACATTGGAGAAGGAGGAGTAGTAGAATTGCCGAGACTGACGGAGAGGGAGGATAGGTTGAAGGCTTATAGAGTAGGACCTGTGAGTGGGGTGGGTGCATACAAAAAGCAAAAAGAATTTATAAGGCTTCTAAATGAAGAAAGTAAAACACTTGGTTTGCCGGGGATTTACGAAATTCCAATGGAGAAAGAAAAGTGAGAATAAAAGCTCTTCTATTTTTGTGTTGCTTAGTTTCCATGGTGATTTTTTCTGCTTATAGTTTTGGTCTTGAAAAAAACACGCACTTGGCAATTAATCAAGAAGTTGCTCAAAGAACTATCAATAGCTTTTCTTTAGGTAACTACTTAAAAAACGAATTGGGTTTTATGGGTGGCGTTGATGAGCCTTTATATGGATATTCTGGTAAAATGAAAATACATATCACTCAAAAAGTATGGCAATGGCTTGGGGAAGGCGGTTTCACGGAGGACGAACCTCTCTGGCGCTCTTTCAGGCATTTCCATAATCCCTTAAAGCCTTGGGATACCGCAGGTCTTAAGGATTCTCATTTAAAATATGAAGAGCGATTTAGATATAGTAACCATCTGCACAATTTTACTTTATCACATTAAAAAATTAGAGTCAAATGTTCAGCTCATGTGGAGAGGGATTCAACGAGAAAAATAGAAATTATATGACACCTTTCGATAAGCTTCAAAAAGTTACCGAATTAGTGAGCGAAAACAACCGTCGCATTTTTTTCCCACCTTCCTCTTCCTTACCCCTTCCTCTCCTTGTCTACGACTCATAAAGAAAAACTCCTTTGCCCTTTATCTTAAGCAGGCGGATTTTTCCTGTCAAGGGCGACAGAGCAGGCGTGCAGTAGTGCAGTAGTAACTGAGATTCTGAAATGAATTCAGAATGACCCCCTCATCCTGCCTCTCCTGCAAAGTGGAGAGGGGAACACACCCCTGCCCCTCTTAATAGAGGGGAATAACTGTGGAAATGTTTCTAAGAACTACTTTAGAAGACTTTTTCATATTAGATGTGTTAGAGGAGTTTTCCATCTCTAAGTGATATAGTGAAAGTGACAGGGAAAAGAAGGATTCCGAACAAGTCGGAATGACAGACCCCTAAAACCATAGTTCATTTTTTTGCTTGACAAAGGGTTTTGGAAATTAAAGCAAAATGGAGGTCTGAATGAAAAGACAGACACTTTTAAGATGGGCAAGTGAGGCACAGCACTCAGTGTGAAGGAGAAAACAGTTAGATTTCCCATGATGCCATATGTTAATTTATAAGGGAGCTTTTATGGGGAAAAACATTTTAGAGAAGATATTGGACTCACACAGGGTTTATGGTGATATAAAGCCAGGCAGTATTGTGGGGCTTCGTGTTGACCATGTCTATACGCAAGATGCAACAGGAACCATGGCGTGGCTTCAATTCGAGGCTATTGGGGTTAAAAGAATAAAGGTTCCTCTTTCGGTCTCCTATGTTGACCATAATATGCTTCAGTCTAATTTCATGAATGCAGATGACCATGCCTTCCTCGAAAGCATTGCCTTAAAATACGGTGCATATTTTTCAAGACCTGGAAACGGCATATCCCATCAGGTGCACCTCGAAAGGTTCTCTGCTCCTGGACTTATTGCACTTGGCACAGACAGCCACACCCCAACAGGCGGAGGCATAGGCATGCTTTCAATTGGCGTAGGAGGACTCGATGCCGCAACTACCATGGCAGGAAAGGCATTTGAGCTTAAAGTCCCAGAAGTGTTTCTTATCAGGCTTAAGGGAAAGTTGAGAAAGCCATGGGTCACTGCAATGGATGTAATCCTTGAGGTGCTTAGAAGGCTCACAGTCAAAGGTGGTGTTGGCTATATACTCGAATACGGAGGCACTGGGGTTAAAGACCTTAATGTTACAGAAAGGGCAACGATTACAAATATGGGTGCTGAACTTGGTGCAACCACCTCTGTATTCCCAAGCGATAAAAAGACACTCCATTATTTAAAGGCAGAGGGAAGGGAAAAAGATTGGGTAGAGCTTCATTCCGATGAGTCTTCGGATTATTCAAGAGTATTGGAGATAGACCTATCTAACATCGAGCCCCTGATTGCACAGCCTCATAGCCCTGATAATGTTATACCTATAAAGGAGCTTTCAGGGAAAAAGATAAATCAGGTCTGCATAGGAAGCTGTACGAATTCCTCTTATCTTACGATGAGGCAGGTGGCATCTATACTTAAAGGAAAGACAGTGGCAAAGGGTGTAAGCCTTCTTATAAATCCCGGCTCAAAGCAGGTCTATGAGATGCTCTCAAGAGACAGGCTGACTGCTCAAATGATAGACGCAGGTGCAAGAATCCTTGAGGCGTCCTGCGGACCGTGCATAGGCATGGGAGGTGCTCCGGGAACAGGACAGGTCTCTATAAGGTCTTATAACAGGAATTTCAAAGGACGCTCTGGAAATAAAGATGCATTTGTGTACCTTGCAAACCCGCTTATCTCAGCTCTATTTGCTATTAAAGGAGAGATTGTTGACCCAATGACCTTAAGGATAAAAGTTCCTAAATTCAGAGAGCCTAAAAAATATCTTATAAATGACAATCTACTTGTCCCTCCAGCCAAAGATACATCGGATGTATCTGTTATAAAAGGACCGAACATTAAAAGTGTGCCTTTAAAAACACCTCTGACTGAGACAATAGAGGCAGAGGTGCTGATTAAGCTTGGTGATGATATAACCACAGATGACATAATGCCTGCAGGCAGTCAAATCCTGCCTCTCAGGTCTAATATCCCTGCTATCTCGGAATATGTGTTATCAGGCATTGACAGCACATTCAGCAAAAGGGCAAAGGAGGCAAAGGGCTTTATAATTATAGGAGGCGAAAACTATGGACAGGGCTCATCGAGAGAGCATGCCGCAATAGCACCCATGTACCTCGGACTTCAGGCAGTTATTGCAAAATCATTTGCAAGAATACACAGGACAAACCTTATAAATTTCGGAGTCCTCCCCCTTGTTTTTAAAAATGCATCTGACTACGATTGTGTTGAAGGTGGAGATAAACTCCTGATTAAAAATCTCAAGGGCTCTTTAAAGACGGATATAAAGGTAGAAAACCTTACAAAAGGCAGTTCATTCTATGTCCTCTCTGCTTTTAATGACAGAGAGGCCGAATTAATACTTAAAGGAGGACTTCTTCCACATACGAGAGGGTTATGAAAGAGGCAATGCCATGTTCGATATAAGTTATGATGAGCTTGGGCCTTCAAAGGTCATACACCTTTATTTTCCCTGCTCAGGTTTCAAGGCAATAGTTGTCATCGATAACACAGCCTTAGGTCCTGCTATAGGTGGAGTAAGGGTCTCAGCTTCTGTAACAGAAGATGAGGTAATAAGGCTCGCAAGGACAATGACCCTTAAGAACTCTGCTTCAGGGCAGGCACATGGAGGTGGAAAAGCAGGAATCCTGATTGACCCAAAGGACCCAAAGAAGGAGCAGTATTTCAGGCTCTTTGCAAGACAGATAAAGGACTTATATGAGTATATTCCAGGGCCTGATATGGGCTCTGATGAGAAGGCAATGGCATGGGTTTATGACGAGATAGGAAGGGCAACAGGACTTCCAGAGGAATTAGGAGGTCTTCCACTCGATAAATTAGGTGCAACAGGCTTTGGTCTTACAAGATGCGCAGAGATTGCCTGCCCATATGCTGGAATTAAACTGAAAGGTGCAAGGGTTTCGATTCAGGGCTTTGGAAGCGTTGGAAAGGCAGTCAGTAGATTTCTTTCAAAAGAAGGTGCAGTAATAGTTGCAGTAAGCGATACAAAAGGCACTGTTCATAACCCAGATGGCATGGATGTCAAAGAGCTTATAGAGATTAAAGACTCTACAGAAAGCGTTATTAATTATAAAAAAGCCTCACTTAAAGGGCTAAATGAGATATTCTCGATTGACTGCGATATACTCATTCCTGCGGCAACACCGGATGTGATTAACAAGGATAATGTTGGTGAGGTAAAGGCACGGCTCATTCTTCAGGGTGCAAATATCCCTGTAACTGCTGAAGCAGAAGAGCTCCTTCATAAGAGAGGAGTTCTTTCTGTTCCTGATTTTATTGCCAATGCAGGTGGAGTGATAATGGCAGGAATGGAATATGCAAAAAGGACTGAAAAAGAGGCATTTGAGGCAATAGAAAGAAAGATAAAGGCAAACACATTGCTCATCCTCGAAAAGTCCAAAAAAGAAAACATCCTTCCCCGAAAGGCAGGAGAGGAGATTTCCAAGGAGCGGGTCTTAAAGGCAATGAACTATAGAGGAGGGCTTTAGTAGGTCTTTTATTTTGCAGGGGTTTCCTTTTTCCAGTATGGGCTTGAGATGTCCTCAAATGCACTAAGTGCGGCAACCGAGCCTTGTGAGACTGCAACGACTATCTGTTTCACTCCGCCTGTTATGTCTCCTCCTGCATACACCCCAGACATCGATGTCCTCATCCTTTCGTCAACCTTTATATAGCCTTCCTCGTTTAGCGTAAGTCCAAGAGCCTTTGCAAGGCTGTTATTTGGCTTATAGCCTATTGCTATAAATATGCCATCTGCTGGCACTATCTTTACTGCTCCTGTCTTGTTGTTAGATATTGACACTGATTGAACTAATCTATCGCCTATTATCTCTTTTACCTCACTGTTAAACATAACCTTGATGCCTGTTTTAGATAGGGTTTCCTTTAGCCTTGCCTCTGCCCTTAACTTATCTCTTCTATGGATAAGGGTTACCTTTGCACCTAAGCTATTAAGGTAAAGTGCATCTGTAACTGCGGAATTCCCTCCGCCTATAACAAAGACCTTTTTCCCATCCTTGAAATAATATCCGTCGCAGACAGCACAATAGCTCACACCTTTTCCGTAAAGCCTTTTTTCACCCGGGACATCTAATGCCTTGCTCTCAGCTCCTGTAACAAGGATAATTCCCTTTGTGATATACATTGTTCTGTTTGTCTTCACATTGAAAGTGCCATCTCTTTTTTCTATCTCTTTGACCTCTTCTCCTTGATGGATTTCAGTATACTGGCTGGCTTGTGCGGCAATCAAATCCACAAGGCTTTTCCCTACAATGCTTGTGAATCCTGGATAGTTTTCCACCACAGGTGTGATTGCAACCTGTCCGCCTATATTGGCTTTCTCGAGCACAACGGTTTTCAGCCCTGCCCTTTCGGCATAGATAGCGGCAGTCAAGCCTGCAGGTCCTGCTCCTATAATCACGATGTCTTTTTCTACAGGGCCTTTTTCGGTCAAAAACTCGGGCAGAACAAACTCAGGCAGTTTACCTGTTATAAGGGAACTTACAAAGAACTCCTCTAACTGAAGCCCCTGACCCGTTAAGGTGTCATTTATAAATGTCTGCGGAACAGAAAGGGAACCTAATTTTTCGGCAATGTCTCTGTTTTCGTATATCTCTATTACATCCAACGAGAGCATGTCTTTCTTTGCCATTACTGCTGAAACAGCATAAAGAACCTGCTGGGGACAATAAGGGCATGTTGGGCTTACAAAGACCTCTATATGCCGTGGCTCTTTAATCTCCTTTATTTCCCTTAAGGATTCCTCTGAAAGAATACCCATGCCAGTTGATGCCATTATTAGGGACATTATAAAGGAGCGTCCTTCCTCTCCTAATGGAGCACCTGTAAGCCGAATAGTGTATTTATCAGGCGCTATGAGGACTGTAGGTGACCTTTGAATTCCATGCTT
Organism: Nitrospirota bacterium; assembly: GCA_016207905.1. Classification (NCBI taxonomy): domain Bacteria; kingdom Pseudomonadati; phylum Nitrospirota; species Nitrospirota bacterium. The sequence goes on from JACQZC010000008.1 coordinate 14,065, forward strand.
TATGGAGTCCTCATCTCCAATCCTATGGAATCCTATCTTAATCTTATCGGTGAGCTTTGAGATGCCCTTTATGAGTGAAACCGTAAAATCATTGAACTGGTCATTTAGACCTGCTTTTGTATAGACCTCTATGATGACATCGTCTCTAAGGTCTTTGAATGCATCCTTTAATATCTCTTTTATATCCTCTGTAACTATTTCAAGTTCCATAGGGAATATTGTATGCTGTTTGCAAGGTCTTTTCAATTAGCCTTTTTGCTTTAATTTACTGGGGGAGGGGGGGTATCTTCTAAGTTATTGATTTTTAAGGATTCCTGCTTTAATTTTGCTTTAATATTAAACCAAATCAGCTTTCTTACTTCTCCTTTTTTCATACCAAACTATAGTTAGATAATAACATCTCTAAAACCCTTTTGTCAAGTAAAAAATGAACTATGGTTTCCTATTCCCCTCTCCCCTTGCGGGAGAGGGCGGGGGTGAGGGGTCATTGGACTTTTCTGTTCACCCTCCCCAAACCCCTCCCGTCAAGGGAGGGGATTTTTAGTGGTCATTCTGAATTCATTTCAGAATCTCAGTTAAAACTGTCGCACTAAATTCTGAATAAGTTCAGATACATGTGAGACTTAATGCGTCAATTAAATCACCATCCCCTAACCCCTCCCATCAAGGGAGGGGTCGATAAAGCAAATCGCATTTTTCCTTACAGGAGAGGTTTTTGCTTTCTTTTAATTACCCTCTCCCCTTGCGGGAGAGGGCGAGGGTGAGGGGGATATAACTTGTCTCATATGTGTTGAACCCATACAAATCTCTTGACAGGGAAAGAAGGTGAAAATTAGAATAAGGCGGAGTTTTTATGCTATCATTAAGATTAAAGAAGGGGTAAATAAATGGATTTTTTTACGACGGTGCTTAGGCAGAGTGGCGATTACTGGGTAGCCCTGTGTCTTGAGAATGGGCTGGTAGGGCAGGGCAGGACAAAGGAACAAGCCATTGAAAAACTAAAAGAAGCTATTGCCTCCCTTGAAGAGGTTCAGAAGACAGAGGACATCTATAGTGCACCTCTTTCAATAAAAGAGCTACATGAATTTCTCACAGTAGAAGAAAAAGAACCCCTTTCAGAGCCTTATGAGGTAAGAGCAGTGTATGCCTAAGGGCATCCCAGCTCTTAAGCCAAAAGAACTAATCCTCAGCAGGTTATAAACGCCAGTTCAATGAGGAAGTGCAACACTTGGGGCTACGAAGGAGTTACCCTAAGTGTTTATGGAGAGACGATATAAGCAACTTAATTTGGAAGAGAGGGACAGGATAACGGAGTTGAAGGCAAGGGGTTTTAGCCTGAG
>JACQZC010000009.1 GCA_016207905.1 Nitrospirota bacterium
AAAGGCACGGACTTCGGTAAAATAACCAATGAGCAGGTGGCAATGGTAGCATCATTAATTAACACAAGGCCCAGAAAATGTCTGGGCTACAAGACGCCCCTTGAAGTCGCATCTGTTGCACTTCGAGATTGAATGTAGGAGAGGCGAAAAGATAAAGGCCGTAGTAATTATTTACCATGATATTACCAAAGATGTTACTATTGGTAGAATAATACACAAAAAATGCACTCCAGAATTGCTTGATGGTACAATTTTTGACAGTAACATTCTTCTTATGAGGTATATAGATTCCGACATCCCAATAATGATTACTGCTAATTAATGAATGACCGTTTCCATCAACTGTTATACCATCATTTTCGATACTTATGCTATCAGTTAAGTCAATTGTCAATGTACATGTCTTTGTCGCCAAATCCCAAATACCAATCAAACTACAATCCCCGCCTGTTACATCATCTCTTATCCTATAGTAGTCAGCCATTGCAACACTTGCCATGCCAAAAAACAATGCCATAAATGCTAAGCCTATCAATAGCCTTTTCATCTAAGCCCTCCTTATAGACTAAGTTTCAAACATTTAAGCATATCCCCCCCCGATTTTCAAGATAATTTTGTTAATGGCTTGATAAGTTTTATAAATAGCCTTATGAGGAGGAGTGTATAAAGGGGTTTCTTATTCCAGAAAAAATCTATCTCTATTTCAGACAAATATCAAATGCTATTAAATTTATGTATCAATGCTAAAATATTAAATATGTCATTTAAAAGGCAGGACATAGAAAGGCTCTACGGAAGCCCCTTTGTCGATGGAAACAGCATAGAGCTTCTCTGGAAAGGCAGGGAGGCATTCGGAAGGATATTTGACTCTGTAAAAGAGGCTAAGAATTTCATCTGCCTTGAATTCTACATATTCAGAAATGACGACACAGGCATAGAGCTATCCGAAATCCTTAAGGAGAAAGTCAAAGAAGGAGTAGAGGTTTATCTTCTTTATGACTACCTGGGAAGTTTTGGCACTCCAATAAGCTTTTGGAGAGAGCTTAAATCCAGAGGCATAAAGGTCAGGGCATCCCATCCACTCAGATGGACCTCACCTAATGGTTTTATGCACAGGGACCATAGAAAACTTGTAATAATCGATGGACATACGGCATTTACAGGCGGACTTAACATAGCCGATGAATACAGGGGAATCCATCTGAGAAAGAAAGAGCCGTGGAGGGACACAGGCATTGTAATAAAGGGCCCTGAGGTCACTGCACTGCTTAAGACATTCAAAAAGGCATGGATTCAATGGGCTAAAGAACCTGTCGGGTATTCTTCATTGCCTGAAAAGGCAGGAGACCTGCCTGTAATTACCATATTTGCACATTCCTCGAGAGGAAGAAGAAGGATGAGAAGGCTGATTTACTACAGCATCAACCATGCTGAAAAAGACATATGCCTTACAACTGCATACTTCACGCCAAGTAGAAGAATGCTTGAGACATTAGAGATGGCTCAAAAAAGAGGAGTAAGGGTAAGGCTTTTGCTTCCGGGTGAAAGCGATGTGCCTCCTGCACACTATGCAAGCAGGGCATCCTATGAGAGACTTCTTCGGGCAGGTGTCGAGATATATAACTACAAGGGTCAGGTGCTTCATGCAAAAAGCTATATATTCGATTCCTGCTGGAGTATCGTGGGCTCTGCAAATTTAGACTTTCAGTCCTTGAGATGGAACGACGAGGGCAATGTTGGCATACTCGATGAGGGATTTGCAAAGGAGATGATTGACATATTCGAGGACGACCTTGGGCATTCTATCCAGATAATCGAAAAGGACTGGCAGAAAAGACCATTTAAGGAAAAACTTAAAGAAAGGTTTTTCTCTCTCTTTAGAAGATGGCTTTAGTAGGGAAGAAAGAACTTCTGCTCTCGACTATTCCTTTTATTTTGTGTCATAATTTAAGATGATTAAGAAATCTCTTTTGTTCACACTGATAGCTCTATCCCTGCTGTCCTGTAGCCCTGTGCATACTATAAAGGAAAAACCCTCTCCACCAGGGGATGCCTATTACTACTATATCTTAGGATACGAGGCTGAGATAATGGGCGAGTGGGAAAAGGCACTTACCTATTACCAGATGAGCCTTGGTTTTGACCCTGATTCCTCTCACATAAGGACCCAGATAAGCTATATCCTTCTCAGGCTTGGAAGGCTTAGTGAGGCATTGCCCTATGTAGAGGAGACCGTCAGGATGGACCCTGAGCATCTGCCTTCGCTTATGCTTCTTGGACAGCTCTATAATGCCCAGCAAAGAACAGTAGATGCCATAAAGGTCTATGAGAAGGTTATCGAACTGTCGCCTGATGATGACACTTCATACCTTTTACTTGGAGCCCTTTATGCAGGGGAGAAAAGATACGATGATGCACGGGCTATATTGAATGCCCTTCTCAAAAAGGCACCTGACAATGTCTTTGCCTTATATCATTTAGGAACCATAGAGATAGAATTAAAAAACTTCTCCGAGGCAGAGAAACTCTTGAATCAGGTCATCTCGCTCAGACCTAATTTCGATACCGCATACATGGCACTGGGAATTATAAACGAGATGAACGACAATCCCGAACAGGCAAAACTTTATTATGAAAAGGCAATAGAAATAAATCCTCATAATGTGCAGGCACGGCAGAGGCTTGCACAGGTATTCGTAAAGGAAAAAACCATAGACAAGGCAATCGAACAGCTTAAGGAGGCAATTGGCATCGAGCCATCTAATATTAACATCCACAGGTCACTTGCGATTCTGTATATGGAGCAAAAAGAGCCTGATAAAGCTATCATTGAATTCAGGCTGTACCTTGAGGTAAATCCGGAAAATATCGAAATCAGGCTTTACCTTGCGGCTGTCTTAGATGAGATGGAAAGAACAAACGAGGCAGAAGAGGAATTAAAAAATATTCTTTCCATAGACCCTCAAAATATAAATGCACTCTTACACTTAGGTTTCATCCAGACAAAAAATGAACGGTTTGAAGAGGCAATAGATACATATGAAAAGCTCATTGGCATTGACCCCAAAAAAGCCGAAATCTATATTCATCTTGGCTCATTATACATCCAGATGAAAAACTACGCCAAGGCAGAGGCTATCTTAAGCACAGGCATGGGTTTATTTCCCGATAATGCGGACATGAACTTCAATATAGCTGTCCTTTACGAAAAAACAAGCAGGTTCGAGGATATGGTTACCCATCTGAGAAGGGCAATAAACATAGACCCTCAGCATGCAGATGCACTGAATTATCTCGGATATAGCTTTGCAGACAAAGGCATCAACCTCGATGAGGCATTGACGCTCATCAAAAAAGCCATTGAACTAAAACCAGACAGCGGATACATAATTGACAGCTTAGGATGGGTCTACTTCAAGTTAGGCAAACTCGAAGAAGCAATAGAGGAGCTGCAAAAGGCACTCGATACGGTTGGCACAGACCCGGTTATATACGAGCACTTAGGAGATGTTTATTCCGCAAAAAGCATGAAGACAGAAGCCCTTAAGGCATGGTCAAAGGCACTTGAACTTCACGAAAAAGAAGAAGGGCTTAAGATTAGGGTGGAAGAAAAAATAAAGAACCTGAATTTAACCGACCAATAACCAGATGCTCACTCTAAAAGCCCCTGCAAAGATTAACTGGTTTCTATTCGTAAAAGGCAAAAGACAGGACGGCTATCACGACATCCTGAGCCTCGTTCAGTGCATAAGCCTTTATGACTCTCTGACACTCGAGGAATCAGCCCAGACAGACGATATAGAGGTCATAACGGACAGCCCGATTCCATACAGGGAAAACCTCGTCTATAAAGCCGCAATTGCCCTGAAAGAGAGGGCATCTATAGAAAAGGGTGCCCGCATAACCCTTAAAAAAGACATCCCTATCTCAGCTGGTCTTGGCGGTGGAAGCTCTGATGCGGCTTATACCCTCATGGGGCTAAACAAACTATGGAGGCTTTCTCTAAATAAAATGGAGATCTATGAGCTTGCTATCTCTTTAGGCTCTGATGTGCCGTTTTTCCTCGATGGCTATTGTGCCCTAATAGAAGGCAGGGGTGAGAAAGTCACCCCAACTCCGCTTCAGGCATTCCACACACTGCTTCTTTTAAAACCCAATATAGAGGTCTCTTCAAGCTCAGCATATTCCGATTTGGGGTCATTGGAGTTGACAAAGCCTGCGGGAAATATTAAACTTTTAATTCAAATCCTTGATACAGGTGATTTCTCCTCTTTGAAGTCCGTAGCGAGAAACGACCTTGAAAATCCGGTCATAAGGAGACACCCTATTTTAAAGGAGATGAAGGAGAGATTAGAAGAATCAGGGGCAGTTTTCTCGGCAATGAGCGGAAGCGGGCCAACAGTGTTTGGTGTGTTTAACGACCCGAAAGATGCTGAGAGGGCAAGAAATGCTATTCCTGCCCACTGGTCAAGGGTTGTCAGGACATTGGGTGTCTGAGAGTATTAAAAAATTGGCAGGGTCAGAGACCCCCTATGGGGCGTAGACAAACGGCAAGTCAGGAGACTTTGGATCTCCCATTTGGAGGTTCGAATCCTCCCGCCCCAGTGAGGCAGTAGCCTCTGATTGACTAACAGGAGGTAGTTATGCCAGAAGGCATAAAACTTATAGCTGGGAATGCCCATAGAAAACTCGCACAGGATGTTGCAGAGCATCTAAACATCCAGATGTGCGATGCGACTATTACCACATTCAGCGACGGCGAGATAATGCTTCAGATAAACGAAAATGTAAGGGGCTCGGATGTATTCGTATTACAACCCACATGTATGCCTGTAAACGAAAACATAATGGAGCTTCTTCTGATAATCGATGCCTTGAAAAGGGCATCCGCAAGAAGAATAACTGCAGTAATCCCTTACTATGGCTATGCACGACAGGACAGAAAGGTTCAGCCGAGGGTGCCAATATCCTCGAAGTTGGTTGCAAATATCATAACAGCCGCAGGTGCCAATAGAATCCTCACAGTAGACCTTCATGCCTCACAGATACAGGGATTCTTCGATATACCCGTTGACCACCTCTATGCCTCCCCTGTGCTTTTGGATTATATACGAAGATGCGAATTTAAAAACCTCGTTGTGGTCTCCCCTGATGCAGGCGGGGTCGAAAGGGCAAGGGCATTTGCAAAAAAACTCAAGACATCGCTGGCAATAATAGACAAACGCAGAGAGTCAGCTAATGTATCTCAGATAATGAATGTCATAGGAGAGGTCAAAAGCCGTGATACGATTCTATTAGACGATATGATTGACACTGCTGGAACTATCGTGCAGGCGGCAGATGCCCTCAAGGCAAAAGGCTCAAGAAAGGTCTTTGCCGCATGCACTCATGCAGTGCTATCTGGTCCTGCCATAGAGAGGGTCAATAACTCCGCCTTAGAAGAACTAATCGTAACGGATACGATACCGTTTGACAGCAAGAAGGAAAAATGTAGAAAGCTCACTGTCCTGAGCATTGCCCCTTTGCTTGCCGAGGCAATAAAGAGGATTCATGAGGAGTCTTCGATAAGCTCGCTTTTTGTATAAGATTTTAAAAAGGAGGATATATAAATGGAAAGAATCACAATCGAGGCTGAAAAAAGAGATACAGCCGGCAAAGGCTCTGCGAGGGCACTGAGAAGAGGAGGCATAGTCCCTGCTGTTCTTTATAGAGACGGCAAGACACAACCAATAAAGATTTCCCATAAGGAGATGTATCAATTCCTAAAGACAACCTCAGGCAAACAGGTTTTAGTGAGCCTTAGATTTCCTGATGGTATTGAAAAACTCGCACTCCTAAAAGAGTATCAGATAGACCCAATCAAGGGCAAACTCCTGCACACCGATTTCTTTGAGGTAGCCTTGGATAAAAAGATTCGCACAAAAGTTCATGTATCGGTCATAGGAGAGCCTATAGGAGTTAAAAGGGATGGTGGAATCCTTCAACATAGCCTAAGGGAGATAGAGATAGAATGCCTCCCTGACAAAATCCCCGGACACATAGAGACAGACATATCAGAACTCCTTACAGGCCACTCTATACATGTAAGCGCTCTCAGGCTTCCAGAAGATATAAAAGTCCTCACTGACCCCAATGAGGTCATTGCTACTGTTACTGCACCTCTGGTTGAGGCGGCACCTACACCTGCTGAGGCAGTAGCCGCACCAGCAGTAGAGCCGGAGGTCATAAAGAAAGGCAAGAAAGAAGAGGAAAAGGCAGAGGAGAAGGCATAGTTGTGGGCTATAGTTGGATTAGGAAACCCCGGACCAAGATACTCTAAAACAAGACACAACATAGGCTTCATGGTTATAGAAGCCATTGCCGAAAAACATAAAATCGAGCTTTTAGAAAAAAAACTCTACCTTTCAGGCAGAGGCGATATCGAGGGCACACCCGTTGTCCTGATTAAGCCCCTGACATTTATGAATCTAAGTGGCAGGGCAGTCAAGGATGTCCTCAAAAGATTCAATATACCAAATGAAAAATTTATCGTAATCCATGATGATATGGACATGGAAACAGGCAAAATTAAGATTAAAAATAAAGGTAGAGGTGGTGGACATAAAGGAGTGGAATCAATCATCTCAAGTATCGGCGGAGAAGACTTTATCAGGGTCAAGATAGGTATAGGCAGAGACCCTTCGATTCCTTCCGAGGATTATGTCCTTAGTAAATTCAAAAGAGTAGAGATGTCCTCGATTAAAGAGGCAATCGAGACCGTAGGTGTGGCAGTCGCAGGAATCCTTGCCCAAGGCATAGAGCGTGCAATGAACAGGTTCAATAAGAGGAGCGTCGATGTCAGAGGCATCTGACCGCCAGAAGCTGATTAAAGAACGACTTAAGGAAGAAGAGGATTTTGCCCGCATACAGACAGGAATTATCAGACAGATGGTGTTTGACGAGCTGAAAAACACAAAGGATTTTAGTGACGAAGACATAGAGATAGACAGGGAATTCATTATACTTCTGGATGGAAAAGAAGATAAGGCATCCGTTGACTTTATTATCAAGATAGATGACAAAAGGCTCGCCTCGATAAAATGCTCTTTAGCATCCATAGAATCCAGAGAAAGGCACATCCTTGCTTTCTCGAGGGTTGTGGATGAATATATTATCCCATTTTCTGTTGTTACAGATGGCATTCATGCAAGGGTCATGGATACTGCCTCGGGTAAACTCCTTTCTGAAACATTACAAGGTATTCCCTCCAAGACAGAGTTAGAAATCTTGGATTGGGCACTAATGAAATGCCCTGAAGAAAGGCTTGAAAAGGAAAAGAGGATTCTTCTTGCCTTTCAGACGATAAGCTGTCCGATTGATTACTGATGCAGCACCCTTCATTACGCTGAAATTTTCTAAAGGGGCTATTAGGGGATTGAGAGGATTTTTCAGAGAAGCCAAACAATATAAATTTATGTGCCTTTTGAGAGGGTTCAAAGAGGTAGTGGATTAGGGAGCTAATGTCCTGTCCCTACCTCTCCTTTTCTCTTTATCCCATCCCTTGACGGGAGGGGTTAGGGGAGGGTGAGATAATCCTATTAATTTCCTTATACAACGCAATATCGTGTTCTCTACCCCTCTTTATTCGTTCTAAAGGATATGTAGACCAATCTTTTAAAGAAGAAAACACGCCCTTAAGTAATTCAAGTATTTCCATAGAGTAATCTATCCATTACTATTTTTTTATCAGGGCATTCCATATTTCTTTCCATCCGTCCGTTTTTTAATCAAACAGTATCCGTTGTCCTTCTTTTTTCAATCGCCAACTGCCCTCTCCGACATGCTCGCCAATGTCTTCTAATACATTCAGAATTGTTTGATTTTCGGGTGTAATCCCATTTTTAAGCAATGGCAAAATATATAAAACTATTTCGTCAAAGGTCGGATTTCTGTTTTCACGCTCCATTCTCCGTAAGTAGCTTATCAGGTAATACCGTATCCGCAGTCTCACATCAACTTGTGTTTTGAATTTAGTGTTCTTACTTATTGTAAATTGTTGTGTTTCCTCATTGTAATCAAAGTTTTCAAACAATAAAGGTGTCAGGTCTGTATATTCCTTTTTGAGCAAGTCAAGGAAGCCAAGCTCCAAGCCCTTAATGATAAGTTCGTCATTAATCTGCTCAAGTGTTGCACCGTTATTCTTTGCTATTATGCCTTCAATTGTTTGCATCACGATTTCAGTAATGTCCATTCCCAAGTTGGCTTTCATAATGGCTTTAGGGTTGCGGACTTTGCGGAAGTTGATGATTAGCTGACCTGACAGAACTGTAAACGGGTGCTGTCGCTTCTTAAAACTGGTTTGACCGTTCTTTTGCGGAACAGCCCCAATATATTCAAATCCACAGCTTTCAGCTGTCTCAATAATCAGATGCCAAAATTCAGGGTCTTTATGTGCAAAGACAAAAGAAAGCCAACGGTCATACTTCAGCACCCGATACATTTCTTTTATGCTCTGGGCAATCAGTTGGTTGTATTCTACTTTGCTTTTTTCCTTTTCTCCACCTACAATGGCTTCCTGCTCGTAGTCCTGCTCGGTTACTTCTAAGTCAAGCCAAGAGTTCCACATCACAGATAAGTCAAGGTATGGAATTTTCTTACCATAAGGCGGGTCAGTATAGATATAGTCCACACTTTCTTTTGGTATCCATTTCAGGTCAGTAGCAGTTCCTTTTAGTATTTGTGCATTGCCAATAGTGTCTTCATTAATAAAATATGCCATTTCTTTTTTAGCTTGTAAAACCTTCTTAAACCGAAGCCCAAAGTATCTCAGTAAATCAATATCCACAGGCTTTGGTGCAATTCTGTATCTGTAATAAGCAAAAACTGCGGCATTCCCGCCTCCATCACCTCTTACAGTTGACGGGTGGTAAGTTAAATTTACTTTTGTTATCAGTCCTGAAAACATTAACAATAATGAATTCCTAATATTCTCGTCTTGCTCTTTTTTGATTATGGATTTGAGAAGGGCAAGCTGAGCAAGTTGCTTATCAGTGAAAAGCCTCTCAACAGTTCCAACATCCGAACCTTTTGGAAGTGCAAAACCTTTGGGATAAGGATATTTCTTTCGTGCTTTTGCTATTTCTTCCTCTGTCTTTGGTTCTTTCTTTTCGTATTCAGCTTTTGCCCTTTCAAAGGCTTCTAATAAATCCTGTTGTTTTACAGGTGCTATCAACGACTGCACCATAAACACAGCCATTGGATTAATGTCAATGCTGATAGCCTTTCGGTTGTTCATTAATGCTTCAATGGGAGTTATACCGCTTCCTCCAAATGGGTCTAAAACGAGGTCTCCCGGTTTGCTGAAGTTTTTAATGTATTCAGCTACGACATTCCATGCCTGTTTTGTAAAATAACCGTGAACTCCAAAATGCCTTTTTGCTTGCTGCTTTTTAATTGGGATTTCTTCAAGTAGCGGTCTGTTCTGGTAGTCAAACTGCACTGTGGGTTTAGCGGTTGCTGTTGTGCTTTCGTAAGTAAAGTTTTTGCCTGCCTGAAAGCTATCGGGCGATAGAAACATTTTGAGTTTAGCCCAATGTTGCTCAATCTCATTAAGGGCAAAATATAAAATAGGCGTGTCTGTCTGCTCTCTTCGGAAAAGTGCAAATTCAAGACCGTTACACAGGGCAAAATAAGTGCTTCGGATTTCTGGGTGTGTTGCATAACTATATACCTGCTCAACATTATCAGAGTCTGTTACCCTTTCACTTGGTGATTTAGCGTCAAGAACCCAAGCAAAGTTATTGGCTACCTTAAGAGCATAATCGGGTATAAGTTTTATCGGTATTTTCTTTTTGCTTCCGATTTTTAAAAAAGGGTGTCGTAGTGTCTTGCTGCGGACTATATCACCTTGCTGATAGCCAAGTTCTTTTAAAATCGGGAGGACTATTACTTCTCTTACGCTGTCTTCCTTGAAGTTCGGATTTTGCTCAAGTGTCCGAAAATCAAGCTGTCCGAATAGTTTTTCTTTAGTTATTTTTTCCATTATCTATCCACTTAATCCTACCACAACCCCCCTGTCTCTTTAAAGGGAAAAGGCAGATGGTAGAGCAGTAGAGTAGAAGTAACTGAGATTCTGAAATAATCCATGAAACAAGTTCAGGACAAGATTCAGAATGACATTTAAAAGAATGGATTCCCGACTAAGGACTTCGGGAATGACATTTAATTGAGATTCTTCTGCCGAAGCATCGGCATCAGAATGACGGCCATATCGCAGGCTAAAGCCTGTGGCTACATTGATTAAAGAGAGAGACTGGATTCCCCGAACAAGCACGGAGAATGACCCCTCACCCTCGCCCTCTCCCGCAAGGGGAGAGGGGAAATGGAAACCATAGTTCACTTTTTACTTGACAAAAGGGGTTAAATGTGTTATTATCTAACTATAGTTTATAGGGTTGGGTATGAAAAGAGAGGAAGTAAGGATGGTGATTTGGTTCAATAGTGAAGCAAAATTGAAGCAGGAATCATTTAAAATCAAGGGGTTAGGGGACACCCCCCTACCCCATAAACTAAAGCAAAAGGTGAGCTGATGAAAAAAACAGGCTTTATATACGATGAGATTTTCTTAAGCCATAAGACCCCAAAATGGCATCCTGAATGCCCTGAAAGACTCCTGTCGATTATCGAGCATCTTAAGGCATCCCCTATCTGGAATAAGCTCATTCACATTAAGCCCAGAAAAGCAACATTCCAAGAAATCAGTGCTGTTCATAACCATGAATATGTAGAAAGGATTAAGGGTATGGGGACAGGGTATTTAGACCCTGATACATACATGTCCGAGGGCTCATTAGATGCCAGCCTTTATGCAGTTGGTGCGGTATTAACTGCAATAGAGGGCTGTAAGAACGGCTTTATAGAGAGGGCATTCTGTGCAGTAAGGCCTCCTGGACATCATGCTGAAGGAGACAAGGCAATGGGTTTTTGCATATTCAACAACATAGGAGTTGGTGCAAGATATGCACAAGCACAGGGCTATAAGAAAGTCTTTATCGTTGACTTCGATGTCCATCATGGAAACGGCACACAGCATATCTTCGAAGAAGATGACTCTGTGTTTTACTTTAGCACCCATCAATACCCACACTATCCCGGAGGAGGAGATAGCTCGGAGAAAGGAAGAGGAAAAGGAAAAGGCAAAACATTCAATATCCCCCTTCCATCAGGCTCAGGAGACAGAGAATATGCTACTTCATATAATGAGGTGCTTCCTGACCTTATGGGGGATTTCTCTCCTGACATAGTGCTTGTTTCCTCTGGGTATGATATACATGTGAGGGATCCGCTTTCAGACATTAGGGTTACAAACGAGGGAATAAGAAGCATAATAAGGGGCATTCTTTCGGTGCCAGAGGTGCCTTACATATTCAGCCTTGAAGGCGGATATGACCTCGATAGTCTCGGTGAGTGTGTGCTTATAACACTCGAAGAGATTTTTAAAGAGAGGTTAAATTAAACTCATGCAGTCAGAGTGCCCTCTTGAAGATGAATTGCTCGAGGTTGACCCTTTAGGGGCTACTGCCTTTTAGCTCCAAAGATATACTTATGCATCTGAAGGTTAAGCCTTACATCGAGCCTGTCTTGTAAAATCCATGCCGAAAGGGTCTCAGGGATCAGGAATTCAAATGCAGGGGAAAAAAGCACCTTGCATTTGTCTTTCAGTCTATGCCTCGAGATAAATTTTTTTGCCCACACATAGTCGTCTTTATCTAATATTACGAATTTGACCTCATCCTTTGGTTTAAGGTAATCGAGATTCATAAGGTCCATTTCCTCGGACATACCGCTTTTAGGGGTTTTTATATCAAGTATAACCACTGCCCGAGGGTCTATCTCTTTTATGCTCATCGTGCCGTTTGTCTCAACTAAAACGCTGTAGCCGTCATTCAGGAGATGCTCTATAAGGTGATAGGCGCCTTCCTGCATGAGTGGCTCTCCGCCGGTTATCTCAACGAGATTCACTCCGACTAAGGAAACCTCGTTTATTATGTCTGCCTCTGAAAGCTCTACACCCTCGCTATAGGCATAGGTAGTGTCGCAGTAAGTGCATCTTAGGTTACAACCAGAAAACCTTACGAATGTGCATGGGCATCCTGCATATGTAGATTCGCCCTGTATGCTTGTGAATATCTCGGCAATCTTCATTTTAAATTATTATACCCGATATGTATAGATCTCTACCAGCCCCACTGTTTTAGAGCCAGTAAACTTTTACCATCGTCTGGTATCGAAAGACATCGGGTGTGCTAATGAATTCCTTTGAGTTATAACCCTTTATCTTATCCCTTATATGTTGAGGGAGGTCGCTATCAGCTCTGCCTGATATTATGACTACTGCTTTACTTATAGAAATATCCTTTTCGTCGTAAACATAATATTTCGGGTTTTCATATTCCCATGTAAACCTCAAGGCTGAGGTCAAAACATCCTCTGGAGGCTGGGCAGGATGGTAGTTATATAAAATCCTTTTCCTCGTATGGATATCAAAAAGAGAGACAGAGATTGCTGGATTAACGGGGCTATCCCCTTCCAATGTAAAAACCTCCACACCATCTACATCGAGAGAATCTATAAACCTGCCTGCCTCTTTCAGGTTCTCCGCAGTCATGCTCCTCAAAAAAGGCAGATAGGCAAATATTGCCACTGCCAAAGACGATGTAACTACTGCTAACATAATAAATCTTCGAACCTCTACTGCCCTGATTTCCCTCAGCCCATAAGATGCCATAAGGGTTAGCATTGGAAAAAGGGGAATGACATATCTTATCCGCTTAATGTCCATTAAAACCATAAGGAGTGGAAGATAGCATATAACTGCATATTTTAAATCCCTTTTCTTAAAGGCACGATATATGGAGTAAACCGAAAATGCGGTAATAAAAGGATGTATCTGAAATAAAAAAGTGGATAGATAGCTCTCGGACCATCTTTGAAGCCCTGCTTTCTGATAGCTGAAAATCAGCTTAAACTGTTGTCTGAAAAAATCATACTTATAAAGAAAAATAGCGACTGAGACAGCCCCTGCTATGAAGACAATCAAGATAGCACGCTGAATCGCAGGCTTATTGTTTTTGGCTTCTACCAAAAGAACAATCGAAAGGACAGAAAGCATTGGCAACAAAGAGTATTTGGAGAGGATGCTTAGGAATATCGCTAAAGAAGAAAGCCCTATCCAGAGTATTTTGCCTCTAACTAAAGCCCTTCTGAATGTAAAGACCGACGATGTAAGGAAAAACATAGAGGCAGTGTCAACGAGCATAAGAGGCACCTGTGTAAACAGATATGGTATACCCATAAGAAGCACACCTCCTGCAATGCCAACCTCATCATCCCAAAGGTCTTTTCCTATCTGATATGTAAGTAAGACGGTCAGGGAAAACAGGCATGTATTGAAGACCTGTATAAAGAGCCGCGTTTCGCCAAAGATTTTAAATATCACTCCATAAAGAAACGGCATTAGAGGTAAATCCGTCCATGAAAAGACTCCCCTACCCCACTCTTTAACGAAATACCCTATGCCGTACATCTCAATGTGCTTTGCCTGTGTAAAATATCTTCCTGCATCGACAATTACCTCTGGCTCTTGCCAGAAAAGGGTTGCAAAAGCAAATGAGGCTATAAAAAGAAATGTCGGACTTAGAGAAAACCTCGAAAACATATATGCAAGGATGATACCTATAAGGAGTATGAGATATATCTTCCATGGGGTAGTGACTGTGAATACCCAGCTCCAGTTTGTAAGACGGTTGTCGTCAAATGAGCGAAAGGTAAAAAGCAAAACAAAGACAGCGAGGCTAAAGACAACGACTAAAAGGACCTGATTAGATTTTTTCGTTTGAGGAGGCATATAAAAGAAGTTTGGGAGCACCTCAGAGGTGCTCCCCGGATTTTTTTTATTACTCTACAGGGTAATTGCCTGCTCCATTGATAGCATCCTGCATGACTTTAGCTCCTAAGTAGCCTTTAATCCATGCAGACATTCCAAATGACATTGTGCGTGCATCATATCCCAATGCCCTCAGAGCCAATACAGGTAAGTTTTGTGTCTGTCCTGTAACGCATACGAGGACTACTTTTTTGTCCTTTGGAAGCTTCTTAAGGTTCTCAGGCTTGAGGATTTCGTTATAGGGGATATAAATCGAGCCTGGAATCTTGCCACCCTGCTGTCCCGGAGGGGTTGGCCTTACATCTACAATAAGAAAATCCGTTTTCTTTTTGGCAATCCACTTTGAAACATCAGCTGCCTTTACCTGCCAGTGGCCCTCCTGAGGTGCCTTCAATAAAATTGCATTGAGCTTTGCGGCCAGGTCATCTGCATAAACAGGGACTGCTATAACTGCCATTAATGCCATAAAAAGAATCACTTTTTTCATACCTTACCTCCCACTTTTACTGATATAAAAAGCCCTATGGACTTTTTTTGGTTCTACTTACCAGCTTGTAACCCTATCATTAGAGAATATCTCATCTATGATAGTCTCATAAGAGACATCCTTTTTTGACATATCGATAACCTTTACCTCGTTACCGCCTTTCTGTGCCTCTATTATCTTAGTTGAAAGCCCTGTTTGACCGTCGCTTAGAAGATGAAGAATCTTCATTTCTCCTCCTATCTTTGTTACAGGTTAATAACCCTGTCTGCCTCATGAAACATGGTTGCATTATTGAACTGACTGCCACAGATTATATCCTTAGGAAGCCCTTCTTTGACATCAGGCACATGAAGCATCTCTGTGCTGTGGTCACAATAAGCCATTGTAACGCCTTTTGTACCACACAACTGCCTAAAAGAAGGCTCACCCAAAAGCTTCACGCCCTCATCCATGTTGAAAATATTTACCTCGTGTCCCTTTGAGATGGCGGCATTTGTCAAGCCTAAGACATAGGCAAGATGCCTGTTTGTGGTAATTAGGATTCCCAATCTCATAAAAACTCTCCTCCCCTCTTTAAAAGACAGGGTCAGCAAACCCTGTATTTGGGATTAGAGGTCAAAGACCCCTTTAGTATAGACAATATACTTAATAGAAAGCATCCCAAATGTCAATAGAAATTTCCAAGCTGTATATTTTTTAGTTGACACATTAGTGGCATTTTGAGTATAAATATACTGTTTGAATAACGGGCGTTAGAAAACCCTGTAGTTTTAGAGAGGGGTTAATGCTTACGGAATCAGCCGTAAAAGAGCTTGAAGAGGTTAAGGAAAGATACCCGAATCCAAGGGCAGTAATTCTTCCTGCACTTTATATTGCACAGAAACAGTTTGGATGGCTTTCCACTGAGGCATTTGAATCGGTCTCCAATGCCCTGAATGTTCCTGAGGCAACTGTAAGAGGAACTGCAACATTTTATTCTATGTTTAAACATAAGCCTGCTGGCAGGCATCTAATACAGCTTTGCACAAATGTCTCTTGCATGCTCTTTGGCGCAGAGACCCTTGTAAGCCTGCTAAAAAACAAATATGGCGTTACGCCTGAAGACACATCTTCTGACGAAAGATTCTCCCTTGTTATAATGGAATGCATTGGTGCATGCGACAAGGCACCTGCAATGCTCATAAATAACGATTTCTGGAGCGGACTTACCGAAAAAAATATCCTTGAGATATTAGAGCAGTATAAATGAGCCGGCAGTATTTGAATTCTAAAAGGTATCTATTTATTGTTGCATCCTTGTTTCTTCTTTTAGCACCAAACTTACTTTTTGCAGAAGGTCTTTTTGCTGATGGCTCATCTGAAAATACCTGTAATTCCACTCCTTCATCTCAATTTTTAGTAGCATCAGGAGGAGGAAGTAATACCTGTTCTTTATCCATCTCAGGTCCTGATGGGGGGACAAAATCAGGAAGTTATCAATATAGCATTGCTCATGCAAATGGCGATATAAGGTGGTGTGTGGAAGGTGCAGGTGTGAGCATAGATGCAAGTGGAGTTGTTAGTCTAAGTAGTTCTGCCTGTGGTGCATTCTCTGTAAGTGCAACTGACTCTTGTGGGACAGTGAGTAAGGATGTGAGGGTTACGGATGCAGGGCAATGGGTAGAAGTATCTAGTTGTAGTTGTAATAACTGTGCTTACCCTCCCTTCAGCATTTCTGACTGTTATAGCGGTAGAACCAGATATGGGGAGGTTCATTCTATATGGGCGTATGGCAGTATGCAAGACTGTGCTGAACGAACGGCTGGTAAATGCACTCCTCTTTGTGGTTCTCTTTGCCACCCAGGGGGTAATGCATGTTATATGAGAGCCGACGGTGCGATTTTGTTTGATTGTATATGGATATCAGTTACCTATGAATGGAAATGCTCGACTCAAAAAGAAGTTGTCAAGGTCTGTGCAGGTGGGTGTGAGGATAAGGATAAAGATGGGCATTATGCAAAAAGCGAGAGTTGTTCTCAAGGCGATGATTGGGACGATAATGATGCAACCTCTTATCCTGATGCTCCGGAGCTTTACGATGGAAAAGACAACGATGGCGACGGCTTGATTGATGAGGGGCTTTATTTGGATAGCGATGGGGATGGTTATGCATCAGATGTAGACTGTAATGACTATGACAATACAATTTATCCCGGCGCTCCTGAGTTGTGCGATAATAAGGATAATGATTGTGATGGAGAGACTGATGAGGGGTGTTGTGAGATGGAAGTGAAGGTTTCTCCGTCAGAGGTAGCTCCACAAAAGACATTTGGAAATACACAGGCAGATATTATTTTGACACTTAAAAAGCCTGCACCTTCTGATGGATGTACTGTAAAGCTAAGTGTAGAGCCTGTTGACAATTCGGGTGGACATCTACATGATGGAAATAGACCCACAGGAGGGCTGAGTGCAGATAGTGTTACTGTTACTAATATTGAACCAGTGAAACATGTAAAGTATACAAGTGGTGAGGTCTCAGGCACAGAGAAGATAATAGCGGAGTTGGTTGGAGGCAGTAAAGAGGAGTTTTCAATAGATGTAAAGGTGCAGGGGCTCGCGGGCTTAGGCGGTGGGTATTACCAGTTGAAACCGACTCCGATAGGTTACGGACATGTGGATTTCTATAATGTCCAGTCATGGGTTAAAGGCTTATTTGACAGCATCGCTGAGCTTTATCACAAGAGATTTCCTTCAGCACCTTTACTTGTTGTAACGGATGCAAGCCTCGAATGGGGAGGGCTTTATGACTATAAAAATACTTGGACATCACCACACAATACTCACCGCATAGGAACTGATATTGATGTGAGGAGTAAGAATATACCGATAGGGATAAACCGGAATGCATTCAAAAGGTTTGTATGCCGAGCTGCTGGATTCCCTTACTTAGAATATCTCGGTCAAGACAATGAGCATTATCATTTATTTTTTTATGAATACAAAAACTATGACTATTTTTGCCCACGGGAGGAAAAATAAGATGAAACTGAAAATTAGCTTTTTAATAATATGTATGCTTTTTATTACAAGTATTACATTTTCTACCGCATTAACACAAAACGAACTTGTCAGAGGCTTTTACGACCCCGTAAACGACTGGTTTGTATTTGAATGGGATCGTCCCGAATATGGGAAAACTATGACGGTTTATGACCCGCCAAACAAGATAGAACCTGATATAAGAGCGTTCCTCAATTTTAACGCTGAACTTAATGAGTATAGATATAGCTATGAGGTGTCCAACTATAAAGAGGCGGTACAACCTTTATACATAATCCAGATTAAACATCTTATGGGCATATACAATGCAACACAACCAAATGAGGATTGGGATATGGGTGAATACAGAGGTGGAGGGCTCTGGGAATGGGCAAAAGTTGGTGGTGAAATTTATGGAATCCTCGCAGGCGAGACGGTAAGCGGATTTTCTTTTAAAAGCCATGGCTTACCTACCATCGTAAATGCGGCGTTTTTCGGTTACGAAAGAAATGAAGGGACCAAATTAGAATTTTTGCCGCCTTATGGTGAGCAAGACACGGATGAAATAGCCAACTCTTTCGACAGAGTATTCAGTAGCCTTGAAGCAACATATCCAGAAAAATTTGAATATGTTTCAGCTAAAACCATCGGCCCGACCGCCCCTCCTTTAGATTTCAACCCCCTTTCATTCCTTGATTATATTATAGGCATGAAACATGAAGCATCTACTTTAGGCTGGATAACAAACAAGGGCATAGAGATGAGCTTAGATGCAAAACTGGAAGCCGCAAAGAAGAAACTTGAACAGGGTCAAAATAGCACAGCTAAGAATATTTTAAATGCTCTAATAAATGAGATAGAGGCACAGGGCTGTGAAACATATGAGGGATGCCTAAAGGGCAAACACCTCACCCCCGAGGCATACGCCTTGCTAAAGTATAATGTTCAGTATCTAATAGAAAGGCTTTAGAGCAGTATAAATGAATTACCTGCTTAAAAACATAGAAAACCCAAATTCATCCGATATTTCCGAATACGAAAAAGCCGGCGGTTATCAGAGCCTTAAAAAGGCAATTTCCATGGAGCCTCCGTCACTTATAGACGAGATTAAAAGGTCCGGGCTGAGGGGAAGAGGCGGAGCAGGTTTTCCAACTGGCATGAAGTGGGCATTTGCCAATGCAGACCCTAAATTTCCCAAATACCTCATCTGTAATGCCGATGAAGGCGAACCCGGAACATTTAAGGACAGACCTATACTTGAGAGAAACCCTCACCTTTTAATAGAGGGAATGGCGATTTCAGGACATGCCCTTAGGGCAGAGTATGGATATATATATCTGAGAGGCGAGTATCCCCATGCAAAGGATGTCCTGAACAAGGCAATCAGGCAGGCATACGAAAAAGGGTATCTGGGAGATAACATAAGTGGAAAGGGTGTAAGGTTTCACCTAACAGTCCATCAGGGTGCAGGCGCATATATATGCGGTGAGGAGACAGCTCTTATAGAGTCCCTCGAAGGCAAACGGGGACAGCCAAGAATCAAGCCACCCTTTCCTGTCAATGTTGGTGCCTTTTCTTTGCCAACAGTCGTTAATAATGTAGAGACCCTCTCTAATGTCCCTTATATTATCGAGATTGGGGCTGAGGCATACTCAAAGATAGGCTCTCCTGACTGTCCAGGGCCAAAGCTTTACTGTGTAAGCGGTCATGTGGAGAAGCCCGGAGTTTATGAGCTTCCAATGGGAACGGCGCTCAAGGAGATTATTTATACTCACTGTGGCGGAATTAGAGAAGGAAAGAAGCTAAAGGCAGTTATACCCGGAGGCATATCAACGCCTGTTTTGCCTTTAGAAGGGATTGACTGTCCCATGGACTTTGTCTCTATGCCAAAGCACGGCTCGATGCTGGGCTCTGGTGCCGTAATAGTTTTCGATGAGACCACATGTCTTGTAAAGGTGTGTTTGAGGGCAATGAGATTCTTTGAGCATGAATCATGCGGCAAGTGCACTCCATGTAGAGAAGGCACTGGATGGCTAAGGGCAATACTTGAAAGGATAGAGAATGGAAACGGCATAAAAGAAGATATAGAGCTTCTTTTAGACATCGCAGGCAATATAGCAGGAAAGACATTCTGCCCACTCGGAGACGGTGCGGCATCAGTTGTAACGAGCTTTATCAAGCATTTTAAAGCAGAGTTTCAAGGGCACATCGAAAAGAGAGCATGTCCAATAAAGTCCGAGATGGTCGTTGGTTTAAACTGATGGTGGAGGCGGCGGGAATCGAACCCGCGTCCGGAAGCATTACTCTCAGGCATCTACATGCTTAGACTGTTTATTAAGTCTCGGATAATGTTCCGCCAGCAGTCAGGCATCCCATACCCAATCCCCTTTTGTCTTAACCATTAGCGTAGGAGAGACACTAACAGCGTAGCCTGCTAAATGACGCCTCATCCTCAGGCACAGGCAACCAGAGGCGAAGCGTGCCGCTTTTAATTAAGCGGCAAGTGCCAATTCAGTGTTGGCTTTTGTGAATGTTCCATCTTTTTCCGTGGTGATGGAGCCACGACATGCAGACTGAGCCTCACAACCTCCGTCAAAACCTTGCGCCCCCTATTCATTGGAAATTTCATCCACTTCTGCTCGATGCCTTCAAACCCTTTTCAATCTCTTTTTTAGCTTCCTTTTCCTTAATAGCCTCTCTCTTTTCAAAGAGCCTTTTGCCTTTTGCAATGCCAATCTCCACCTTTGCCAGATGGTTTTTAAAGTATATCTTAAGAGGTATCAGGCTATAGCCTCTCTGTGCCACCTTTCCGCTGAGCTTACTAATCTCTGCCCTTTTCAGCAAGAGCTTTCTTGTCCTTAGAGGCTCGTGGTTTGCAATATTGCCATGACTATAAGGACTTATATGGCAGTTAATGAGAAATGCCTCAGAGCCCTTGACAATAGCATAACTGTCCTTAAGGTTCGCCTTCCCCTCTCTCAGGGATTTCACTTCGGTTCCTAAAAGAGCAATGCCTGCTGAAAAGGTGTCTTCTATAAAGTAGTCGTAAAACGCCTTTTTGTTCGAGCAGACTACATTCATCTATAATTTTATCATATTTGGAAAGATTTTGGATTGTTGGGTAATGTCAATCATCCTGTATAAATCCCTTTCATAAATCGTTGCCACCTCCTTTTTTATATGTTCAGATGTTTTCGACTAAGTCTTTGTCTTTATTTGGTTTTTCAGCCATTTCACAGTTCAAATGTTCAGATAAATCATGGTTTTCTTGAACAGAGACACCATTGATTTTTAAGGGATTCTCCTCTAAGCATCGGGTCTGTTCAAATCCCTGTTCAGATAAATTGGGTTTCAGCTTTGAATCTAAAGGGTTTTCCTGTTCAAATAACCTTGCCTTAGAAATCTTCTTCATAATACCTCCCTAAGCCAGCTTAAATTAAAAAATATGAAATTGTCCATATGAAATCCTTCACCTGAAATCCTTCACCTTGACAATTTCACGGCTTTTATGAACCCATACAACCCCTTGACAGGAAAGAGAGGTCTGCTTAAGATATAACAGTCGGAGTCCTTCCTGCTTCAACGGAGGAAGGGACAGCATCCATTGTAGGCAAAAAGGAGGGAGTTGAGATGTCAGAAACAATGAATCAAAAAGGAGTTGAACAAAATGTTTTTGGGCTTCCTGTAGACCATGATATTATATTTTCAAATCATAAAGGTATTTATAAACAAGGAGTAGAAAAACGTCAGACAAAACTACTTAAAAAAATTTCTTTCATCAAAACATTTTTGAAAGTTGATGAAAAAATAATTCTTATAACAACTGGATGTTCTCCTATGTCTATTTTCGAAGAATGGTCAATGGGATGGATTGCGACTTATCTAAAACGTTCTTTGTTAGTTTTTACCAATAAACGTATTTTCCACATTCCAACAGAACGGGATTATTCCTATAGAAATTCAATAGCCCAAATCCTTTATGGTGACTGCCAAGCAATTGAAATGAAAGAAGGTCTAAGGAGAAAGCTTGTTATTAAATATAAAAGCGGAGAAAAAGAAAAATTTCCTTATATAGCAAGAACAGAGAGAAAGAAAATAAAAGCGTTGCTTAAGACTATTTCGCTGGAAGGTATACAGAGTAATACAGCGGGGAGAATACATCTTTGCCCTCGTTGCACAAAAGAACTAACCAAAAATGAATACACATGTCCAAACTGTCGTCTTGATTTTAAGGACAAAGCTGAAGCTAAAAAAATTTCTATTGTTTACCCTGGTGGTGGGTATTTTTATACTAGGCATCCATTGTTAGGAGTAGCTGATGCAATAACAGAATCTATCCTTCTTCTTTTTGTAGTTTTATCATTGGTTGATACACTGCAAGGTGGTAAAGATGGCTTTAACTCGTTTGTGCTTTTTTCAATAATATTAGCACTTGAAAAAGTAATAACAGTTTATCATTCTAATCATTTTATTAAAGAATATATTCCAAAAGAGAAGGAGATAAAACCTATAATTGCGAGTCAATGAAGGGTGTTTGTTTTTGTCCACAACAGATGGCTAACACGTTGCAAAAACTGACGTCCAAACCCTTCGGGCTTCTTTTGCACCAACAACGTTATATGAAATAGCTAAATAGAATAGTCTAAATAGCTCCACTTCCTATTTACTTAGGATTGTTAATCAGGGACATTACTCAGGCTCCCCTTCCCACATTTCCTGACAACACTCCTGCAAGATTTCAGGAGCTTTACACTGGAAAGCAATTATTTCCAGTTGCTTAGAAACTCAACCCTGTTTTTTATGTCCCCTGCCCTGAGTGTAAACCAGAGTTTCATTAGCCTTTTTAGCAGAACGCCGACAGGCAACTGGTCTGATAGTATAATCCCTGAATGCTCCTTGCCATGGCTGATAAACTCATCATGCAGGACCTTAAAGTCCTTTTTGTTGTGGGTGAAAATGGCTCTTTTTCCCTTTACGGCAAAAATAAGTTGCTCTTTATCAGACAGATTGTAGTTCCCTGCCTGCTGTGTTGTAATTACATCAACGCCTCTGTTTAAAAGGGCTTGCGCAAAGGATAAAGGCACATCTTCGTCAAGATAGAGCCTTATCCTCATTTTCGGAGGAGCTTTTTAATGGTGTCTTCGCTGTCTTCGTCTATCTCCCTGTCTATCTCTGACTGGTGCTCGTAATAGTAAGAGAGGGCATCATGGATTTGTGCGAGGCTGAGATGGGGAAACTCCCTCGCAAGGTCTTCCGGTGAGAAGCCAAGTTTGTAATACGCAATTATATTTGAGAGCCGTGTCCGTGTTCCTGCAATCAGCGGATTACCGCCTCCCACATCCTTTCGTCGGGTTATATATGGATGGGTGATTTTTGTTGACATCTCCGCCTCCTCGTTTTAGAAATTATAACATAAAATGCAGAATCTTTTTGCCATTTCAGGAAACAGGGGGACACCTCCCTCACTAATCCGCTAACTCTTTAAAACCTTCTCAAAAGGCATCATATAATTTCTAATTCCCCTCGTTGAATCCCTTTCCTCTGAAAAGAAAATCTTAAAAATTGTCAAACCTAAAAATACACCCTTCTCCCCTTCCCCTCCCCACGCAAACTTCTTCAGGACAGATGGCATTCCTGATGAGTTTTTCCCTGTAAGTCGTTTTAAGAATGCAGAGAAAAAGTATGGGAGATGCACAGAAGATTTTACGCTACCAGAAAGAATCTAAAGTTTTTTTGCCTTTGCGTTAAACACGGTTTTTCTGAGGTCATCGAGCTTGTTCTGAAGCTCATTAAGTTCCTCCCTTAGCTGTCCACCATCAAGCTTTTTCATATGATTGACCCTCGAAAGAAGAAAGATTCCAAGCTCTGCCATCTTGGAGGGAAGCTCATCTAAACTTACATCGCCCTTTACATATTTACTCCCCCTGCTTGTTGCAATGTCAACTGCCTGCTTTAATAAAGAATCCATAATTATATCCCCCTTTAAATAATAAAATAATATATTAGGCTAACATATAGATTCTAAGAAGTAAATAGCATTAAAAACTGGCGGAGAGAGTGGGATTTGAACCCACGGTGAAGCTTTTAGACCCCACACACGATTTCCAGTCGTGCTCCTTCAGCCTCTCGGACATCTCTCCAAGGTGTTGACTATACTATATCATGAACAAATTTGTCATGCCCTCCACTCATTTATTGCCTCTTGAACAGGTGCATCG
This sequence comes from Nitrospirota bacterium, assembly GCA_016207905.1. NCBI lineage: Bacteria > Pseudomonadati > Nitrospirota > Nitrospirota bacterium. Next base: position 23,651 of record JACQZC010000009.1, read on the forward strand.
GGTGTGTGAATGTATTTTGGGGAGAAGTGCATGACAGTCAGGTTTTTGACACCTGCCTTTTTTGCAATATACCCTGCTAACTTTGAAGTCAAGTGGTTTCTCTCAACAGCCCTTTGTTTGTCAGAGTCCAGAAAATATGCCTCGGAATAAAGGGTATCCGAGCCTTTGACGAGCTCGATTATCTTTTTTATATTTTCCTCCGAAGGAGATGCATCAACGATATATGAGACCTTCTGTCCTTTATTGATAATTGTTAGATTCTTAAGTTCCCCAAGACTATAGGATTTTCCGTTTACTATGAACTCCCTATCCTCAGGAGATGCCTGCCTTATTGCTTTTTTCAGGTCGCTAAGCCATGGACCTACAGGAAGCCCCATATCTATGAGTCTTGCCTTATCTATGTTTATATGAAAATCCTCTTCCATGGAAAACCCCATACAGTCAATGTCGTGTTTTAAGCAAACTGCCTTGACCTTAAAGGATATGTCCTCAAGTGCAATGCCTGAAAACTGCTTGCTTTCCCTTTGTTTTTTAGCAAAGCAGTCTTCTGCATAAAAGCTTGCATGCTCGATTGTGTCATTGTTTATGCCAAAGACCTCGAGCCTCAAGGGATATTCTTTTATAAGGTTCCACGAATAGCCTTTAAGTTTCCCCTCAACGCATTCTATGATGTTTGAAGGGCCAAAGACACTCAGAGGTTTTTCACTTCTAAGGAGTGCCCTAAGAACCGTATCAAAGCCTATGAAGTGGTCTATGTGGGTATGGGTTACAAATATATCCGTTATCTTAAGGAGCTCGCCTGTATTTAGTTTTCTTAAGTCGCCTAAGTCGAACATGAGTGCCCTTTTTTCCCATAAAAGCCTTATATAAAGGCATGGATCCTCGAATGGGCCATTGAGAAGTCTATGATGGAATGTGGGCTTCATACAAAAGGAATTATAGCCTATTATGATATAATAAAATCAAACACTTACCTTTAATAAATATGGAGGATTAAATGCCGGAATTAAGGAAAGACCCGATATTAGGCAGATGGGTCATAATATCGATTGAAAGAGGTAAAAGGCCTACTGACTTTATCTCTCCGTTTCAGAGGAAAAAAGACGGTGGTTTCTGCCCGTTCTGTCCGGGGAACGAATACACCACGCCTCCTGAGATATTAGCCTTCAGGCCAGAAGGCACAAAGTCAAATTCAGGGGGCTGGTCATTAAGGGTTATGCCAAATAAATTCCCTGCCCTTCATATATCAGGCGAGCTTCTGAAAAAAGGAGAAGGCATTTATGACAGGATGAATGGCATTGGCGCACATGAGGTAATAATAGAGACGCCAGAGCATCATCTGTCTTTGGCAACGATGTCTCTTAAGGGCATGGAGGATGTGCTCTGGGCGTATCATCTGAGGCTTAGTGACCTCAAGAAGGATATGCGGCTAAAGTATGTCCTTATATTTAAAAACGAGGGTGACACAGCAGGTGCCACGCTTGAGCATACGCATACCCAGCTCATAGCCCTGCCAATTGTGCCAAGAACCGTTAAGGATGAGCTTCAGGGCGCAAAAGACCATTATAGAATCAAAGAAAGGTGCATTTTCTGCGACATAATCCAGCAGGAGATTTCCGATGGAAGAAGGATTATTGCTGAAAACGAAGGCTACATAGCCATCTCTCCATTTGCCCCCCGTGCACCATTTGAGACATGGATAATGCCAAAAAGCCATGAGGCTTCTTTTTTACCGCAGGATATGAGTTTCCGGGGGCTTGCCGAGATCTTTCAGAGGATTCTAAAACAGATGGACAGGATACTGGATGTGCCGCCATATAACTTCATAATCCATACTTCTCCATTCGGGCTTGAGAATGTGGAGTATTATCACTGGCATATAGAGCTTATGCCCAAGCTAACAAAGATAGCTGGCTTTGAATGGGGCTCTGGGTTTTACATAAACCCGGTTCCGCCTGAGGAGGCGGCTAAATTTATGAGGGAGGCAAGGTTATAAGTGAGGGTCGTTATTGCATCCTCTGAGGCTGTGCCCTTTGCAAAAACAGGAGGTTTGGCTGATGTGGCTGGTTATCTCCTTGAGGGCTTGACAAGGAAAGGCATAAAGGCACGGCTTTTTATGCCCCTCTATAAGGCTGTCAGAGACAACTTTCCCGACCTAAAATATACAGGTGTTGAGATAAAGGTAACTGTTGGAAACAAAATGTACTCCTCGAGGCTTTTCTCTTACAACGATAGTGCATTCTTTACGGAATGCGATGTGTTCTTTGAAAGGCAGGAGCTTTATGGCAGTTCCTCTGGAGATTACAGGGACAATGCAGAAAGATTTATCTTCTTTTCAAAGGCAGTCCTTCAGGCAGTTCAAGCACTTAACCTTATCCCTGATGTCATGCACTCAAACGACTGGCAGACAGGGCTTATTCCACTTTATATGAGGAGCATTTACAAAAAGCATTTTAGTAAGACTGCCACTCTTTTTACCATTCATAACTTAGGCTATCAGGGACTGTTCCCTTATTCTGTTATGCCTCTTACAGGGCTAAGTAACGAGCTTTTTAAGCCTGAAGGCATAGAGTTTTATGGTTCTGTCAATTTCCTCAAGGCAGGCATTCTCTCATCCACTGCAATAAACACTGTAAGTGAAAACTATGCCCAAGAGATATTAACCAGTGAGTATGGTTTTGGGCTCGATGGCGTTCTTAGAAAAAGGAGGGATGACCTATTCGGCATCCTTAATGGCATAGATTATAGTCAATGGAACCCTTCAAAAGACAACCTGATAGCGAAAAACTATGGAACTAAAGACTTTTCTGAGGGAAAGGCTTTATGTAAGAGGCATCTGCTTAAACAATGTGGCTTTAAAGTGGAGAGACCTCTTTTGGGAATGATAGGAAGGCTTTCGGCGCAAAAAGGGATAGATATATTTCTTTCAGCCTTAGAGGAGATAATCTTTGCAGGCACAAATGTAGTTGTCTTAGGAAAAGGTGATGAGGCATTCGAGAAGGCATTTGAGGGGTTTGCAAGGAAGCATCGTAAGAACCTTTTGTTCTGGAGGGGTTATGACGAGGCATTGGCTCACAGAGTTTATGCAGGCTCCGATGTCCTGCTTATGCCTTCAAGGTATGAGCCCTGCGGATTAAGCCAGATGATTGCCATGAAATACGGCACAGTGCCTGTGGCAAGAAAAACAGGCGGAATCAAAGATACGGTTGAGGACTATAACCCGCTTAAGAGAAAAGGCACTGGTTTTTTATTTTCCGATTATACGCCAAATGCCCTGAGGGAATGTCTTATAAGGGCACTTTGCGTTTATGCAGAGCCATTAAGGTGGAAAAGGCTTATTCTCGGTGGGATGAAAAAAGACTTCTCATGGGATTCCTCTATTCAGAAATATATTGCCCTTTATGAGTCCTTGAGAAGGAGGCTAAAGGGTTGAGTCTGAGATTTAGATTTATAATATTTATGATAGCATTTCTTACTGCCGCAACTGTATTAGGAGTTGGAGCATTTTATATCTTCAGTAACCTTTCTAAAAGCCTTATCGTGCTCGAGCATGAAATGGAAGACCATAAGCTCATTCAGGACCTAAGAGGTTCGATAAGGGAATTCGTGAGGGCAGGCAGTGGCTGGGCACTAACCGGAAGTTCGCCCTACAAAAAGCTTTATAAGGATAGCCTCGCAAAGGTCAATAAGGGATTTAAAGACCTCGATAGGTTTAAAGAAGAGACCCAGACTATTAAAGCCCTCGATGAGGATTTCCGCCAGCTTAAGGCACTTTCAGAAAAGATAATTGCAGTTGAAAAGCCTGTAGGAGATGTCGCTACGCTAAGGACATTGCAGGTGGTGGAGATGCTTGAGTCTACATTGTTTCTAAAGCTGGATGAAATGTATGAAGCCTCTTTAGCGTCCACAGAAAAGGTTATAACGAGAGGGAAAAAGATAAGGCAGAACATGACGATATATCTTACGATCCTCGTTGCCTTTAGCCTGCTTGCAACAGGACTGCTCATAGTCCTGATGCAAAGGATGCTCGAGGAGCCTTACAGGGAAATGCTTTATGCAACGGAGAAGGTCTCATCAGGAGACCTGAGTTACAGGATTAGCTCTTTAAGAAAAGACGAGTATGGAACCATAGCAAGAAGATTCGATACCATGGTAGAGAGCCTTGAGGATTCCGACAGTAAGCTAAAGGCAAGACTCAGAGAAACCAGACTTCTGCTCGATGTAGCAAGAACAGCAGGAATGGCTCCCGAGACAAAAGAGGCAATGGGCATTATCACAGAGACGATAGCAAAAGGGATGAAAAAAACCCTCTGTGCCATATATATTCTCCACCCAAAGGAAAATGCATTTCATCTGAAGTCCTCCAACATGAAAGCACCTGCGCTGGATATCTCCCTTCCCATTGGCTCCTCCATTGCAAAGAAGGTGCTGAGAACCCTTAGTCCTGTCATTATCGACGATGTGCTCCAACTGCCCGATGCAACCGATGTGGTGTGCGGGGTATGCCGTTCTTTTTTAGTTATTCCATTAGTTCGAGAAAACATCTGCATAGGTTTGCTTTTGCTTGGAGCACAAAACCCAAAGGGCTTCAGGAAGGATGAAGTAGATACAGGACTGATACTTGCACACACCATAGATGTTGCCCTGAGGAATGCAGAGCTTTACGAAGAGACGATAAAAAAGGTAAGACAGCTTAGCATACTGTATGAGCTTTCAAGGGCACTCACATCTGTTTACAGGCTCGAAGAGCTTCTTGGGACAGTGACATCGGAGCTTTCGAGGCTTATCGGAGCAAAGGGATGCATCATAAGGCTCATAGAGGAGGACCTGCTAAAGGTCAGGTCGTTTTCAGGTCCTATAGAGAAACTGGTTGAGGATATGACCCTGCCTATTGGAAAGGGCATAGCAGGATGGGTTGCAAAAGAGGGAAAGTCTATTCTGGTTGAGGATGTCTATGAGATGCCAGAAGACCTGAGGGTGCCTAAAATAGATGCAAAGACAGCGATATGTGTGCCTCTTAAAGTAGGCGAAAGGGTTATAGGAACCTTAGGGCTTTATGACAAGCTTGACCCTGATGGCAAGCCAATACCGTTTTCTTCGGATGACCTGAGCATCGTAGAGAGCTTTGCAAGCATGTCTTCAACTGCAATAGAGAATGCAAGGATGCAGGAGTTGGATAAGAAAAGACAGTTCGAGGTCCTCGATGCAAAAAAGAGGCTTGACCTTATATTCGAAGGCGTGCAAGCAGGCATGGTAACACTCGATGAAAACTTCAACATAATAGCCGCAAACAAATATATAGAAAGATGGATAGACATGCCTATCTCAGAGGCGCAGAGAAAGTCTGCACTGGAGGTCTTTCATCAAAAAGGAGGTATATGTCCTCACTGTGCCGCAATAGGGACTTTTGAAACAGGCGATACAAATGTTATAACCCAGTCAAGCGGGCTTAATTATGCAGAGCTGACCTCATCGCCGATAAAGGACGAAACCGGTAAGGTCCAAGAGGCGGTCGTCTTTGTGCAGGATATTACAGATAGGGTGCTTTATCAGGAAGAGATTATGGGCCTTTATAAGGAGGTCACACAGACAAAAGACTACATAGAAAGCCTGATAGAGAACTCTGCTGATGCAATAGTCATATCGGACATTAATGGCATTATAACATCATGGAACCCAGCCGCAGAAAATATATACGGTTTTAGCGATGCCGAGGTTATGGGAAGGTTTCTGCCTTTTGTGCCAGAGTCCATTGTGGAGTCTGAAAAGGGAAACATAGAAAAGATAAAAAAAGGAGAGGTTCTTAACTTGGAGACCATCAGGCTCAGAAAGGATGGAAGGCTCATAGAGGTCAGCCTTACGCTTTCTCCGATAAAGGACATCGGAGGAGGGGTTATTGGTATAAGCGGTATATCGAGGGACATATCCGAGAGGAAACGCATCGAGAAGGAGCTGATTCGCAGAAATCAGGAACTTTCGAGACTGTTCTTTATAAGCTCCGCTATGAGAGGAACATTGGAGCTTGACAGGCTCCTCAGAATGGTTCTGACTGCAGTTACTATGAGCGATGGACTGGGCTTTAACAGGGCAATACTTTTTCTCTTAGACGAGGTAACAGGCAAGCTAAGGGGTGAGATGGGTGTTGGTCCTGCCACTGTTGGGGAGGCATGGAGCACATGGGAACGGCTTTCGGTTGAGAAAAGAACACTCGCTGAGCTTATGTCCGATATAGATGTAGGGCCTCTCAGAAAGGATTCTTTTATGGATAGATTGAGCGTAGGTCTGGAGATCTCGCTTGCAGAGGATACGATTCTCGTGAAATCTGCAAAGGAAAAAATACCTTATAATGTCACTGATGTCAAGGCTGACCCAAAGGCTGATACTATCCTCATACAACAGCTTGGAACCTTTGCATATGCAGTTGTGCCTCTGGTCTCCAGAGATAAGGTTATAGGCGTGCTCTGGGTGGATAATCTTTTTAACAGAAGGCCTATTTCGGATGAGGATATGAAATTCCTCACTGGATTCTCCAATCAGGTTGCCTCTGCAATAGAGGGCGCAAGGCTTTTTCAGCAGGTCTCTCGCACAGAGGCAGAGCTCGAAAATATATTCAGGTCCATATCGGATATGGTCTATTTCGTGGACAAAGACTACACCCTCAGACGAATAAACGAGGCGGTCTCAAAAAGGGTTCAGAGACAACAGGAGGAGATTATCGGCAAGAAATGCTATGAGGTCTTTCATGGCTTAAATGAGCCATGGTCTCAGTGCCCCCACCATAAGACAGTAGAAACACTCCTGCCACACATAGAGGAGATTGAAGACCCGTATCTTAAAGGCACATTCCTTACATCTACATCTCCTATATTCGACACAGAAAGGAAATTTATCGGCACCGTGCATATAGTAAGGGATATTACAGAGCTTAAGGAATTAAGAGAAAGACTTGCCTCTACCGAAAGAATGGCTGCATTGGGAGAGGTTGCCGCAAAGGTTGCACATGAGATAAGAAACCCTCTTGTGTCTGTCGGAGGCTTTGCAAAGAGGCTTGAGGGAAAGCTCGATGGCAACCTTCAGGAGTACGCAAGCATAATATCTAAAGAGGTAAGCAGGCTTGAGGGTATATTGCAGGAAATCTTAGGTTTTGTCCGTGAAACGAGAATATCGAGAAGGATAGTCAACATCAACGGCCTACTCGAGGAGATTATAGGGCTTATGGGTCCTGAGTTTTCGGAAAAGGGTAATTCCCTTATTAAGGAGTTTTCGGAGCAAGAGATTATGACACTTACAGATGCAGACCGCATGAAAGAGGCATTAATGAATATCCTTACGAATGCAAATTATGCCACCGATGGCGGCACTATCACGGTCAGGACATATAAGGATAGCGGAAAAGCTGTTATCGAAGTATTGGACACAGGGTGTGGAATAAAGGAAGAGGATATAGGAAAAATCTTTGACCCGTTTTTTACCACAAGGCCCACTGGCACAGGACTGGGGCTTGCAATAGCCCGAAGAATCGTAGAGGAGCATGGAGGCAAAATCACTGTGCAGAGCAAGTGGGGCGGAGGAAGTAAATTCAGCATAAATTTACTACTAAAGGAGGTTTGATATGAAAATCATGATTGTCGATGACGATGCCCATATCTTGAGGCTATACAAGGAAGAGCTTCAAGAGTCAGGCTACGAGGTGGTCGCTGTTAGCACAGGAAAAGAGGCAATAGCCTTGTTCGAAAAGGAAAACCCTGACCTTGTAACCTTGGACATCCTTATGCCTGACATAGACGGCATAAGTCTTTTGAGGAAGATGAAAGAGCTTAGGCCAAGGATACCTATAATAATGTCAACTGCTTATGACTACAGAGATGACTTTGCTGTCTGGGCATCAGAGGCATACCTTGTTAAGTCAGCAGACTTGACCGAGCTTAAATCTACGATAAAGAGGCTTCTCGAGAAGTGATGCAGTTGAAAGCAGACTGTCCTGTTTATGGCGGTTATGTCATTGTTAGGGATGAAGGCGTGGTGTTTGTAAAAGGTGCCATCCCCGAAGAGGTCGTAGAGGTCTCTGTAATCGAAAAGAAAAAGGACTATTCTATAGCAGTTGTCTTGGATGTTATAGAGCCATCACCTTTCAGGGTAAGACCGCCTTGCCTCCATTTCGGGCTTTGCGGAGGATGCCAGTTTCAGTTTATCTCTTATGAAAAGCAGGTCTCCATGAAACAGGAGATAATGCTCGATTGCCTAAGAAGAATAGGTGGCATCGAAACAGAACTCAGAGCCCCTTTGATTGGAAATGATTTCAATTATCGCCTGAGGGCACAGTTTAAGGTCTCAAAGGAGGGACAAATAGGGTTTTATAAAGAAGCAAGTAGAGATGTAGTTCCGATAGATAACTGCCTGCTTATGGACGATAGGATAAATGAGGCACTTGGGAATCTTAAGAAGTGTAATTTATCAGGCATAAAAGAGATTCATATAACATGCGGGGATAAGCTGATTGCACTTATAAAAGGCATGGGCTTTAATGAGGCACTTTCAGAGGAATTTATAGGTGTCGGGTTTTCAGGCATTGCCTTTGACGATTACAAATGGCGTGGGGCCGGTTATACGAGCTTTGACCTTCGTGGTTTGACATATTCTGTTTCTCCATGGACATTCCTTCAGAGCAATTGGGCATTGAATACTCAGGCAGTAGAGTTGATTGTAAATGAGATCGAGCCGATTACCGGTCAAACTATAATCGACCTTTATTCGGGTGCTGGAAACCTCTCTTTACCCCTTGCCAGAGACAGCCATGAGGTCGTTGCAATAGAGGAAAACCCATATGCAATCAAAGATGGTAAAAGAAACCTCGAGATAAATAACATCCAGAATTTCAGGTTCCTCAAAAGCGATTGGACCACCATAGAGAAAGGCAAAGCCGTAGATATAGTCATACTTGACCCTCCAAGGATTGGGCTTACCGATAAGGTCATAAAGATGCTCCGAGAGATTTCGCCTCAGAGAATAGTTTATGTCTCATGCAACCCAGCAACACTCGCAAGGGACCTCAAGAGATTAAACGGCAAATACAGGCTCGACTCTATAAGGCTGATGGATTTCTTCCCCCATACATACCATATCGAGTCCTTAACCTTTCTGAGCCTTGCTAATGAGCACCGTGTATCAGGACAGGCAGACATCTAACGCATACGAACTTTTCTTCGCCTTCATGTATGCACCTGAGATAAACCCTTTGGGCATCCTCTACGCCACATACAAAACATTTTGCTTTCATCTTATCTCTCCAGTTCGTTTATTTCTTTTACAATCTTTTCAGGGTCGATATTGTGCATCATGGCTCCAAAGGCAATCGACTCTACCCTGATGCCAGGACATGTAAAACATCCACCCCCGAAATACTTCTCTATTATCTTTGCCGCCTCTGGATTGTCTTTTATCACATCCCCGATAATAGAGTCCTTTGTCACTAACTTTTTTTCTGTTACCATCTTAACCTCCTTGTATCTTTATCTTATCATATATAAGGTAAATTCCCTGACCCCATCTCTCATTGGTATAAATTGACAAAAATTTATTGCATATGCAAAAGTATATATATGTATGTGCCTGCTTCATTATCAAGAAACCGTAAAATCCTGATAAATTTGGTGCCGCCATGGGATGCAGTGCCTCCTGTATGGGAATTAAGGGTTAAGCAATATCGGGTCTTTTACGATGTTGACGAGGCAAAAAAGATTGTTTATGTCAGGGCTGTAAGGGAGAAACCGACTAACAAAACAACGGAGGAGATTTTATGAAAGCAAAGGAATTAAAGTCCGCATTTCGGAGACCAGCCGAGGCTGGAAGGACATAAAACTGAAATTTAACAAAGGGGGTAGGCTTTTTCAGGGGGAAGTCAGCTACAATAATATGAATTTATGATGCATTTTTTTGTCTTTTGGGTGGAAATAAAATGTAGGATTGCAAGACCTGACCCCTTTCCAATTTTAGGTCAGCGGTGGCTGTAAGCCATCCGCTGGAGTGATTTGTTAGACGATTTTGCATTTCTTATATGATCGCTTAACACCAGAGATACCAAAAGATAATCGTTTTATGCCATCATATATGTCAACGAATAATACGAGCAAGAAAATGCTTGAATAAGACGATGTCTTTCCCTCCATATTTGAACCTAAACCAATCATAAAGAGAAGCGACGAAACAGCTTCAGTCAGGCCTAAGAAGATATTGTTTAATGGATTACCCCTCAGGAATCTATTGCAGTTATCGCAGAAGTATTCCGAACTTTTCCCAATGAAGCTTATTGCTCTTTCTTTTCCAACGATTGTTATGCCGCCGCATTTGGAGCATGTTCCTCTATCATATTTCTTCTTTGTAATTGGATCAGTAAATTCGATAGTATTCTTCACTTCTGCATAATCAAACCTTGGCTCAAAATATCGGAAGAAGAAGCTAAAAAGAGATAGAGCCGTGTATATGATAATCCCTTCCTCTAAAGTGTTTATCATTGTTTGGCCAATAAACTCAGGATTGATAATAGCGGAGAGTAGAAACCTATATAAGAACAGAGCAATAAAAGAGAGCACGATAATTAGAATTAATTTTCGGAGTCTATAGATATAATCGGCAATCCAGATACCTAATGAAAAATAGAAAATATATGCGATTGTTCGCCATTCAGATTCAGCAATCTCTCTTGATAATTTAGAAAAGGTAATGCCAAGGATTACATCCAGTAAAATGACAACAGCAGGCAACACGACTACGAAAAAGGTTACCTTTATGATCGAGACTTCTTTCTAAAATAGGGTATTTATGGGTTTGCTTGGAGAAGTAAGTTCATCATCTGATGCAATAACAGGAGGACCAAATGCGTCAATGTCAGGCATCTCTTTTAACCATTCGCCGCAGTGTTTGCATTTTATGGCCTCATCTTGAATGTCTTCAGCACAAAAGGGGCATTTTTTCATCCTCAGCTCCTTTCTTATTCTGATGTTGCCCCTTCCAGAATCAGATTTTCCGTAGAGAGATTGAAAATATCCTCTTTCCGGTATCTTTCTGTTGCACCTATAATCTCAAGCCCAATAATCTTTCCATTTTTATCAAGGTCAAGGTTTATTCCCTCTTCTATTTCCTTAGTGTGTGCAACTTTTTTCTCCTGAATCCTGATATAAAGTGCATCAACCTCTTTATCATATTCAATCTTCATAGCTCCTCCTACTTGTTCCTGTCAATAACTGTAATTATAATTATTCTACTGCTTTCCTGCTTAAAAGTCACTTTAAGCCACTTCTTGCCTATATGCTTAAAGGCATTCTTTCTGCCTTTTATAGAGTCCTCTATCTGCTCAGAATGAAAGATTGTATTTCTGATATCATCTTCACTGATTTCTCTCCACCTCATCTGCCTTCTTGCATGCCTGCTAAAATATATCTTCATTTAATTAAGAAAAACTCCTTTGCCTTTATCTTAAGCAGACATCTCTTTTCTGTCAAGGATTTTCTCAGAGCAGTAGAGCAAGAGAGCAATATTAATCCCCCTCACCCCAGCCCTCTCCCGCAAGGGGAGAGGGTAATTAAAAGGAAGCAAAAACCTGTCCTGTAAGGAAAAATGCGATTTGCTTTATCGACCCCACCCTTGATGGGAGGGGTTAGGGGAGGGTGCAACCTGCTAACA
>JACQZC010000010.1 GCA_016207905.1 Nitrospirota bacterium
TATGCATCTTGGCAGAGGGGCACTAACGAACACATGAACGGACTGGTCAGATGGTACTTCCCTAAAGGCCCGGACTTCGGTAAAATAACCAATGAGCAGGTGGCAATGGTAGCATCATTAATTAACACAAGGCCCAGAAAATGTCTGGGCTACAAGACGCCCCTTGAAGTCGCATCTGTTGCACTTCGAGATTGAATGTAGGTAAGCTCCTTGATGAGTATTTCCATAAACACAGAGGCAAAGACCCTGTTGTTCATTTTTATGAGACCTTTCTTTCTGTGTATGACCCAAAGACGAGGGAAAAAAGAGGCGTGTATTATACCCCTGAGCCAGTTGTCTCTTATATTGTCCGTTCCCTGCATCATATTTTAAAAGAGCATTTTGGCAAAAGAGATGGTTTTGCAAATGATGATGTGACAGTCTTAGACCCAGCCGCAGGCACCCTTACCTTTCTGGCTGAGTCAGCAAAACTGGCAGTAGATGAGTTTGTCTCTAAATACGGTGAAGGTGCTAAGGAAACCCTTATCAAAGAGCATATACTTAAAAACTTTTATGCCTTTGAGTTGATGATGGCACCTTATGCAGTGGGACACCTAAAGATAGGCTTTCTCTTGGATGAATTGGGCTATAAGCTTCAGGATGATGATAGGTTTAAGCTATATCTTACCAATACACTGGAGATGAAGGAGCTTGAGCAGACAAGGCTTCCGGGAATGCAGGCTCTTTCAGAGGAATCCCATATGGCAGGTGTGGTTAAAAGGGAAAAGCCCATTCTTGTAATCTTAGGAAATCCGCCTTATTCTGTAAGCTCTGCAAATAAATCCGATTTTATTGAAAAAGAAATGGAGCTTTATAAAAAAGATGTCCATGGTGAAAGGAACATCCAGCCACTTTCTGATGACTACATAAAGTTCATACGCTTTGCACACTGGAAGATAGAGCAGGCTGGCATAGGTGCTATTGGGATGATAACCAATAATTCCTATCTTTCTGGACTAATTCATCGTGGAATGAGGAAGTGCCTATTAAAAAGTTTTAATGAGATATATATCTTAAACCTCCACGGAAATAGCAGGATTGAAGAAAAATGCCCTGATGGAAGTAAGGATGAGAATGTCTTTGATATACAACAGGGAGTTTCAATTGCCATATTCGTAAAGAGTAAAAAACAGAAGGGTCTGGGAAAGGTTTTTTATCAGGATGTCTATGGGCTCAGAGAAAAGAAATATGAATATCTTAATAAGCATTATGTTAAATCAACGAAATGGATAAAACTTGAACCATCTGAGCCTTATTATTTCTTTGTGGAGAAGGATTTTGCACATGAGGCAAGATATGAAAAATTTTGGTCAGTTCAGGATATATTTGTCCAGTCCTCAAGCGGTATAACAACTCATCGGGATCATTTTGTAGTTGGATTTTCAAAAGAAGAGATAAAACAAAAAATGAGAACATTTGTTGGTGATTTGCCTGATGAATTGGTAAGACAAGCATTGGATTTAAAAGATACACATGATTTCAAATTGAAAGAGACGAGGGAAAAGCTAAAAAATGAAGACTGGAAGGAATCAATTATGCCATATTCCTACCGCCCATTTGACAATAGGTTTATCTGTTATAGACCTGAATTGATTGATAGGGATAGATACGATATAATGAAGCATTTCTTCAAAGAAAATATTGGGTTGGCAGTTATGAGGCAATATCTCTATGAACCTGTAAAGATTTATAACTATACTTTTTGTATAGATAAGCTATCGGATAGAAGGCTTTTTATCAGCAATAGAGGAGCTGGATTTCTCTTTCCCCTCTACCTCTACCACAAAAAGGACAACCCTAAAAAGCGGTCTTTAAGTAGTATTCTGATGATTTTTGAACCACAGGCAGAGTATCAAGCAAAAAAACCAAACCTCAATCCATCTTTACTTGAAAGGCTGAAAAAGGAATACAATAAAACCCCTTCCCCTGAAGAAATCTTCTATTACATTTATGCAGTCCTTTACTCAAACACCTACCGCACAAAATATGCAGAGTTTCTGAAGATAGACTTCCCGAGGATTCCATTTACAAAGGACTATAAACTATTTAGTAAGATGGCTAAATATGGAGAGAGGCTCATAGAGCTACATCTAATGAAATCAGAAGAGACTGACACACCTATTACTAAACTTCAAGGGAAGGGAGACAACAAGGTAGAAAAATTAAGATATGATAATCCCCCCCTTTTAGCAAAGGGGGAATAGGGGGGTGCAACCTGCTAACATAGGTAACAGATTAACCTATGGACATGGGTAACAGTATAATGGCAGAGCAAGGAGGTATTGCGATGCCATGGAGAGAGGTGAGACCTATGGACGAGAGAGTGAGTTCGATTTCGGACTGGAGAGGTTTAAGGACGAGTATAATGAGGTTAGACCCCATGAATCGATAGGGCAACGTCCTCCAGCAAGCGTTTACGAGCCGTCATCAAGGCGATATCCGGAGAAGATACTTCCCCCGGAATACGATGAAGAAGTGGAAGTCAGACGCGTTAAACAAAGCGGCGAGATAATGTTTGACGGCAAAAACTACTATTTGACCGAGCTTCTGGCCGGGGAACGCGTAGGGCTGGTTGAGACCGATGAGGCTTGCCATGAGATACGCTTTGGCTTCCAGCAGTATCAAATTGGCGGGTATCAGGTTTGTGAAAAGTGGCTAAAGGACAGAAAGGGGAAGAGCTTGTCGCTTGAAGCCCTAAAACATTATTGCAGAATCGTTACAGCAATTCAAAAGACAATAAGCCTTCAGTCCGAGATTGACAGGAGCTATCAACAGGTGGAAAAGGGCATTATAGAGATAAGATGAAAAAAGGCATCAGGCATGTCTAAAACAAATCATCAAAAATGTATTGACATTGTATTTACTTTAGCTTAAAATAGTTTGTGATATTTGAATGGGGTGAAGGCAAAAACAAAATCAACATCAAAAAACACAGGGTTTCATTTGAATGGGCAAAAGAGATATTTGACGACCCGTTGCACATATCCGTATTAGACAAAAGGTTTGATTATTTTGAAGAAAGATGGGTCACTCTGGGCTCAACAAAAAGCGGCATTATTTTAGTCGTAGGGCATATGTATTATTTGACCGAAGAAGCAGAAGAGGTCATTAAGGTCATAACCGCCAGAAAAGCAACTAAAAAGGAAAGGGAACAATATGAGAAAATCAGCTAAAAAAGAAGAGTTTGAGCTAAAGAGGGAATACGACTTCTCCAGAGGAGAGCGTGGAAGGTTCTTCAGTCCCAAAAAAGTCTCCACCACCATTAGGCTTGACAACGACATACTTTTGTTTTTTAAAAAGCTTGCCACCTCCAAAAAAGCCCCTTACCAGAGCCTGCTTAATGAGGCATTAAGGGCATATATCAGGAAATGTGCATAGTGCTTATTGCGGCTTCACAATCCAGCTTGACCAAAATACAAGCCTGAATTTATAATGAGTCTGCCAGAAAGGGAATTATGACCCTATGAAAAAAGGCATATATGTTTTTCCAAACGCACTCACCCTCTGCGGGATGTTTGCAGGGTTTTATGCCATAGTGTCAGCGATTAAGGCAAGTTACATACATGCAGGATGGGCAATAATCATAGCCATGGTTTTTGATGGGCTCGATGGATGGGTTGCAAGAAGGACACATAGCACAACACGTTTTGGCATAGAGCTGGATTCCCTCTCCGATGTCATTGCATTCGGTGTTGCACCATCATTACTGATTTACAGATGGGCGCTTATACCATTTGGAAGGATTGGCTGGGCAGCTGCATTTCTATTCGTTGCATGCGGAGCACTGAGGCTTGCAAGATACAATGTCCAGATGGGCTCTGCTGAAAGAAAATCCTTTACAGGAATGCCTATTCCCGGAGCGGCAGTTGTAATTGCTACAACAGTCCTATTTTATAGGGAGATGGGCTGGTCGCCACAGAAAAACATCCTTTTTTTGCTTTTAGTGGTTGCACTCTCAATCCTTATGGTAAGCACACTCAGGTTTCACTCAATAAAAGAGATTGACATCTCAAAGAGAAAGCCATTCTGGATACTGGTTGCATTTATAGTCGTGCTTGCACTTGTGCTTATGCACACAGAGATTGCCCTGTTTACTGCCTCGATGCTTTATCTCCTAACCGGCATATTTGAGAATGCCTATCTTTACCTGAAGAGGCAGAAACAACCCTCCACCTGATAGCAAAAAGGTCTCACTCCATTGCTGAGACTTTAGTTTTTAAGATATAATACTTAAAAATCCAAGGGAGGCTTTATGAAAGGCTTTATTAAGATAGCATTTCTGATATTTATAATTACAGGTCTCATGGGCTGTATTGAGACAGATATAAATATCAAGGTATCATCTGATGGAAGCGGAACAGTTGAGGAGACTGTCCTCATGCGCAAAGATGTGGTTCAGATGATACAGTCAATGGCTCCCCCGTCAGAGCAGGGAAAGGAACAGGAGATATTCCCAAAAGAAGATATCCAGAAAAAAGCCCTTCAGATGGGCGAGGGAGTAACCTTTGTGTCCATGGAAAAGGTTGTAACTGAGAAATTCGAGGGGTATAAGGCTGTTTATGCATTCACTGACATTAATAATCTGAGAATCAATGAGAACCCTGGAAAAGATGTCCCGAGTGCTCCGGGCGAGGAGACTAAGGAGGAGCTTATTACATTTCAGTTCAAAAAGGGACCTACATCTACCCTGATAATAAGACATCCATCTGCTAAGTTTCAGAAAGACAAGCCTGCCACTCAGGGCACTGTCAAGCCAGAGGATAAGGCACAGCAGGAAATAGCAAAAGAGATGCTGAAACAGATGTTTCAGGACATGAAGGTCTCTATTTCGGTTGAAGTGTTAGGCTCTATCTCAAAAACAAATGCAACTCACAGAGAGGGCTCGAAGCTGACCCTGCTTGAGCTGGACTTCAATAAGATTCTTGAAAGCCAGAAGTCCCTCGATGAGTTCAATAAATCAAAGCCCGACACAATGGAGACACTGAAGACAATAGTGAAAGACCTGCCTGGCATCAAGGTAGAGCTAAACGAGGTTCAGATAGAGTTTAAATGAGAACGATTAGAATCTTTGATACAACCCTGAGAGATGGCGAGCAGTCCCCAGGTGCCTCCATGAGCCCTGAAGAAAAACTCAACCTTGCAAAACAGCTTAGCCGATTAGGCGTGGATATTATAGAGGCAGGATTTGCTATAAGCTCATTAGGGGATTTCGAGGCAATAAAAAGAATCTCCTCCGAAGTAGAAGGCCCTATCATATGCAGTCTTTCACGGGCAAAGGAAGAGGATATAAAGAGGGCGTGGGAGGCTCTAAAGGATGCTCCAAGAAAAAGGATACATACATTTCACTCAACATCGGACATCCATCTCAAATACCAGTTCAGGGTAAGCAAGGAGGAGGCACTCAAAAGGTCTGTTGAGATGGTCAGGTTTGCAAGGGGTTTTCTTAAGGATGTGGAGTTCTCGCCAATGGATGCCACAAGGACAGAGCCCTCTTATCTATGTGAGGTTGTAGAGGCTGTCATAGATGCAGGTGCAGGGACGGTCAACATCCCTGACACAGTTGGATATGGGATTCCAACAGAGTTTGGAAAACTCATAAAGATGTTGATGGAAAAGGTAAAAAATATCCACAAGGCAGTCATCTCTGTTCACTGCCATAATGACCTTGGACTGGCAGTTGCAAATTCCCTCTCTGCAATTCTAAATGGCGCAGGACAGGTGGAATGCACAATCAATGGAATCGGAGAGAGGGCAGGTAACTGCTCCTTAGAGGAGGTTGTAATGGCGTTAAGAACCCGCAGGGATTTCTTTCATGCAGACACAGGGATAAACACAGAGGAGATTATGCGCACAAGCAGGCTTGTAACAAAGATAACAGGCATTCCTGTTCAGCCAAACAAAGCAATAGTAGGTGCAAATGCATTTGCCCATGAGGCAGGGATACATCAAGACGGACTCCTTAAGGAAAAAACCACATATGAGATAATTAGTCCTAAAAGCATTGGGCTTGGCGGTGCAAGGCTTGTCTTAGGAAAACACTCGGGGAGACATGCATTCAGAGCAAGGCTAAATGAAATAGGCTATGAGCTTAGCCCCGAGGAGATGGAATCTGCATTCCTTAAATTCAAGCACCTTGCTGACCAGAAAAAAAACATCTTCGATGAGGACATCGAGACCTTAGTCTCAGAGGAGATTATAAAAGCCCCTGAGGTATATAGCCTCTTAGACCTATCGGTAAAAAGCGGGTTAAAACAAAAGCCGACTGCAAGGATAAAGCTCAAGGCTAAAAATAAGATATTAATAAAGACCGGGTATGGAGATGGGCCTGTGGATGCCACATACAAGGCAATAGCATCCCTTACGAAGACAAAAAGCAGTCTTCTTAAATATGAGGTGATGAGCATCACAGGAGGCACAGATGCCTTAGGAGAGGTAACTGTAACATTACAGGAAGGCGGAAGAACCGTCAGAGGTCATGGCTCTGACACAGACATTATCACTGCCTCGGCAAAGGCATACATTAATGCCCTTAATAAGCTTGCAGGGAGGAAGTAGCCTGAGAAGAAAAAATGACAGAAAATACTGGAAATGAGGGAAGCACTATATCTGACAGAGAACATGCAGAGATTTGCCTGTTGTATCAAAATGCTACGGATAATCTTAAAGCATTCAAAAATAGCCAGTGGCGTAATTTTGGTTTCTACTCTGCGAGTATAGTATTTCTCATCAGTTACGCTGACAGAATGCCAGACTTTGCTAAGGTTTATATTTCTGTTATATTATTTCTTGGAACTATATTCGCAATATTTATACTGAAGCATTATCAAAAGAAGATGTCAACGGAGCGCAAAGTCCTGGAGAATATTTATAAGCGATTTGGCTTGCCATTTCGTGAGTGCAGAGAGCCTAAGGGAGATGTTTCTAAGCCTGATGATTTTGAAACCTATGTTATCGGGTGGGGTGGCGTTGCTTATCTTATTGTTACTTTTATCTTTGTGATGATTATTTTTTAGGGTAAAAAGTTATGAAAACCGCTGAGAAAATCTCTTTCTGGACCGATGCAGGAAATTATGACCTGAAGACCGCAGAGTCTATGCAGAAGTCGGGTAGATATGTCTATACAGCTTTTCTCTGTCAGCAGGCAATAGAAAAATATCTTAAAGCCCTTTACATTAAGAAAACTTCTAAAGAAGCCCCGCGAACTCATAACCTTGTTTATCTTGCCGGCTTGCTTGAACTTGAGATAACAGATGAACAGTTAAACTTACTCACAGACCTTACAGGCTATTACATAGAAGGTCGTTATCCTACCTATAAACAGAAGGTTTCTAAGACCTTGAGCAAAAGAAAGGCTTATAATATACTTATTAGAACAAGGAGGTATATTAAATGGCTTCAGTCAAGCCTTCGGTGATGAAGAGCCTTGAGGATTATGTTGCTGAAATAAGTGCCATCTGCCGAATAGACAGGGCTGTCTTGTTCGGCTCGTATGCAAAAGGCACACAGAACAAAGAAAGCGACATTGATATTGCAATATTTTCAAAAGAGATTAATGATTCAAACCGCCATAAATATATGTCTCTTTTCCTCAGGCATATACTGAAATATAAACTTGACATACAACCTCTTGCCTTCAATACAAAAGAATACAATTCCTTGTCAGATGATTTTATTGCTGGCGAGATAAGAAAAAAGGGAATTGTTATCTACAGACGGGTATAGTCATATGCGTGAAAGACTCTTTAAACTCAAAGCAAAGGCATACATTAATGCCATTAATAAGCTTCAGGTGAAAAAGTAGCTACAGCGAAATGCCTAAGCCTATTTTTCTATGCAAAACTCGATTATTATAAGGGGCGCAAGGGAGCATAATCTTAAGAATATAGATTTATCTATACCCCGTGACAGAATAACCGTTATCACAGGCCCATCAGGCTCAGGGAAGTCCTCGCTTGCAATCGATACTATATATGCCGAGGGCCAAAGAAGATATGTTCAGAGCCTTTCGGCTTATGCAAGGCAGTTTTTAGGCGAGCAGGGAAAACCCGATGTAGATTATATCGAGGGACTTTCTCCTTCGATAGCAATCGACCAGAAAACAGTTACCAAAAGCCCCCGTTCAACCGTAGGCACTATAACGGAGATTTACGACTATATGCGTGTGCTTTATACGAGGGTTGGCAAGCCACTTTGCAGTAAATGCGGCTCTAACATAACAACACAGGAGATAGAAAGCATCATAGAAACCGTTATGGCTTTGCCATCTTCATGCCGCATCCAGATTCTTTCTCCAATAGTAAGGGACAGAAAAGGCGAATATAGAAAAGAGCTCGAGGAGATGAGAGGAGAGGGTTTTGTAAGGGCAAGAATCGACGGACATATGACAGACCTGATGCAGGATATCTCCCTCGAAAAACACAAGAGGCATACAATCGAGATAGTCATAGACAGGCTGATTATAAGAAAGCCCAGCATTGAAAGGCAGTTGAGGAATTCCATAGAAATAGCACTCAGGTATTCCGATACCGTTATAGTTAATCTCATCGAAAAGCACAAGGACATACTATTCAGTAGAAAAATGGCATGTCCTAAGTGCGGGGTAAGCTTTCCAGAGATAACCCCAAGGCTTTTTTCATTCAATAGCAGGCTCGGTGCCTGCAGTTCGTGTAAGGGGCTTGGTTTTAGAGGAATTGAAGAGGATGCCGAAGACCTATCAGGGTATGAGCCATGTAGGCTATGCGGAGGACTCAGGCTTAACAAAGAGGCATTGAGCGTAAGGCTTTACGGTAAAAACATAGGCGAGTTTGCAAGGCTTTCTGTAAGAGATGCCTTCTTATTTGTCAGTGCCTTGAGATTGACTGAAAGGGAGCAGATTATAGCGGAAAGAATCCTTAAAGAGGTGAAAGACAGGTTGTCCTTTTTAGAAAGGGTTGGTCTTGGCTATCTTAGCATGGACAGGCCCTCTCTTACTCTTTCAGGAGGTGAGGCACAGAGAATAAGGCTTGCAACACAGATTGGCTCATCCCTTACAGGTGTCCTTTATGTTTTAGATGAGCCGAGCATAGGGCTTCATCCTAAGGACTGTAGAGGGCTCTTGAAAAGCCTCTCCTCTATAAAGGACAGGGGTAATACGGTCATTGTGGTTGAGCATGACGAGGAGACCATAAGATGGGCTGACCATGTTATCGATATGGGACCCGGTGCAGGGCTCAGAGGCGGATGGGTCGTTGCAGAAGGAACACCTACGGAGATTCAGGATATGCCGTTTTCTGTCACGGGAAAGTTCCTTAAAGGCACACTCGGCATACCCATTCCCTCTAAAAGAAAAACCTCATCTGATTTTATAGAAATCATTGGTGCTCAGGAGTTTAATCTTAAAAATATCTCCGTAAAGATTCCACTTAAGGTTTTTACCTGCGTTACAGGTGTCTCTGGCTCAGGGAAAAGCACATTGATATTCGAGATACTCTATAAGAGGCTTGCACAGAAGCTATATGGAAAGACAGAGCCATCGGGAAGGCACAAAGAAATCAGGGGCATGGAAAAAATAGACAAGGTTATATGCGCTCCGCAGTCGCCATTAGGCAGAACCCCTCGCTCTAATCCAGCAACATATACAGGTGTTTTTGCATTTGTAAGAGAGCTTTTTTCAGGGCTAACAGAGTCAAAGGTCAGGGGTTATTCAGCCTCCAGATTTAGTTTTAACCTTCGCGGAGGCAGATGCGAGGCATGTAAAGGCGAGGGCATTAAGAAGGTTGAGATGCACTTCCTTCCTGCTGTGTATGTGTCCTGCGATGTCTGCAAAGGGAAAAGGTACAATAAAGAGACACTGGATATAAAATATAAAGGCATGGATATATCCGATGTCTTAAGCATGACGGTGAGCGAGGCAATCCAGTTCTTTAGCCCAATACCATATCTTAGGCAGAGGCTTGAGGTCATAGAGGATGTTGGTCTGGGCTATATCCAGTTAGGTCAGCCTGCACCGAGTCTTTCAGGAGGAGAGGCACAGAGAATAAGGCTTTCAAGAGAGCTGGCTAAAAAATCCACAGGCAATACCCTCTATATATTAGATGAGCCAACAACAGGACTTCATTTCGTAGACATAGAAAAGCTCCTCGGAGTCATAGAGAGTCTTATTAACATGGGTAATACGGTTATCGTTATAGAGCATAACCCGGATGTGGTAAAATCAGCAGACTGGGTGATAGACCTTGGTCCAGGAGGAGGAGGAGACGGTGGATGGGTTGTTGCAGAGGGCACTCCAGAAGAGGTGAGCATGAGCATGCATTCATATACAGGAATGGTTTTGAAGGAGAAACTGAAATAGATATGAAGATACTAAAGATACTAAAGATACTGTTTCAGTTATTGCTTTGCACCCTCATAGCCTCCTCCTGCAAAGATGGGGAGAGGCTCTACAAGAAAAGCACCATCCTCATGGATACGGTTGTAACTATAACCGTCTCGTCGGAGTCAAAGGAAAACGCAGAGAGTGCTATCGATAGTGCATTTGAAAGGATAAAAGAGATAGAAGGATTGATTAATTTCTGGTCCCCTCGAAGCGAGGTCTCAGCCCTTAACAGTGCCGCAGGCAGGGAAAAGGTGAAAGTATCTCCAGTTACATTAGACATGGTAGAGAAGGCACTTTATATATCTCGGAAAACAGAAGGTGGCTTCGATGCTACAATAGGGCCTATTATCAGGCTCTATGATTTCAAGAAAAAGACAAAGCCCTCTGATAGCTCTATAAAAGAAAAGCTCACACTTATAGGTTTTAGAAATGTTTTTACGGATAAGAATAAATCCACTGTCTATCTTGGGAAAAAAGGCATGTCCTTTGACACAGGAGGGATTGCAAAAGGCTATGCGGCTGATGTGGCAGTGGAGGTTCTTAAAAGAAAAGGAATAAAAGGAGGTATAGTGGCTGTCTCAGGAGATATAAAGACATTTGGTCTTAAGCCTGATGGATTGCCATGGCTTGTGGGTATAAAAAACCCAAGACCAAAGTCTAAAGACGATGAGATAATGGCAACTATAGAGCTTCAAGACTCGGCAATATCCACATCAGGGGACTATGAAAGATTTTTTATGGAAAATGGTCGTAGATACCATCACATCATTGACCCCATGACAGGCATCCCTGCAAGTGGATGCCAAAGTGTTTCTGTTATCTCGAAGGAAGGCGCACTCTCGGATGGCTTCTCAACAGGTATATTCGTTATGGGCCCTGAAAGAGGCATGAGGCTTTTGAGGGAGCTTGGATTCGATGGGATAATAATAGATACCGAAGGTAAGATATATGTCACAGAGGGAATCAAAGACAAAGTCAACTGGCATAAAAAACCGTAGTGGCTTGACTTCAATTTAAATTAATTGCTATGCTATTTTTAGCACTCTGACGCTTAGAGTGCTAATCCCATATGAGAGTTAATTAATAAAGATGCTTGGAGAAAGGGTTCAAAAGGTTCTTTGTGCAATTGTAGAAAGCTACATATCGATGCCTCTACCTGTGGGTTCAATGGTTATTACGAAGAGATATTCTTTCAGTCTTTCTCCTGCTACAATAAGGCATATAATGGCAGACCTCGAGGGGAAAGGCTTTCTTAGCCAGCCACATACATCGGCAGGCAGGGTGCCTACTGACAAGGGCTATAGGGCATATGTGGATTATCTGAGGGAAAAGGGGATAGGCGTGGACAGGGAGCTTTACGATATATTGAAAAGGAATCTTGAGACCTTGAGCGATTTAAATATTGCCCTGTCAAAGGTCACATCTGCCTTGTCTTCGCTTTCCCATTGTCTTGCTTTTGCCGCTCCATTGGGCTCTGCAATTACCCTGAACAGGATTCAGCTTTACAGGTACAGGGGCTCTCAGGTAGTGGCTGTAGTGCTCTCTAACGAAGGGATTATAAAGAATAAGGTTATCGAAACTGACTTCGGACTCTCGCAGAAAGACCTCAGCAGGATTTCCGATTATCTTAATTCGGAGTTTTCGGGTCTGAACATCGAGGAGATACGGCTTACACTGGCAGAACAGGTATCCAAGGAAAAGGCATTTTGTGATATTCTTATGTCAAAGGCAATGGTTTTGTGCAGGGAGGCATTGAGTTTCTCGTTTGATGATGTATTCATGTCAGGGTTCTCTGGGCTTCTGACTGAGTTATTGGGAGTGCCTGGTCTTTCAAGCAGGGTTAAGGATATAGTCAGGACAATAGAGGATAAGAAGTTTATCCTCAAGCTCCTTGAGGGATTATCTTGTCCTCAAGAGGTAAATGTGATTATAGGCTCGGAAAACTCCATGAATGAGATGAAGGGGCTGAGCGTTGTCTTTGCACCATATAAGCAGGGAGACAAGTCTCTGGGCTGTCTTGGAATAATCGGACCTACGAGAATGAATTACTCAAAGACGATTCCCATGGTGGAATCGGCAGTTGGCACCATATCGATTGCAATCAGCGGAGGACAGTTTGCAAGAGGATAACATGAACGAGGCAGAGGAAATGCAGGCAGAGGAAATAGAAAAACCTGTAGCCGAGGAAGAAGAAAAGGTTTATCTCCCCGAGGAGAAGTCCGTAGAGCAAGAGCTTCAGGAGTTCAGGGATAAATATCTCAGGCTTTATGCTGAGTTCGAAAATTATAAAAAGCGGACTGCTAAGGACAAAGAATGGCTCGTAAGATATGCAAATGAGTCTCTTATCTATGAGCTTTTGCCTTCGATAGACCATTTGGAGATTGCCCTCTTACATTCGACTGCCGATGTGTCTCAGGGTCTAAGGGAAGGCGTGGAGATTACCCTCAGGGAGCTTATGAGGACGCTCGAGAAATTCGGCTTGATCCCAATAGAAAGCACTGGGAAACCCTTTAACCCGGAGTTCCACCATGCAATGAGTCAGATAGAAAGGGAGGATATAGAAGAGGGCATGGTTGTCGAGGAACTTAGAAAAGGCTATATGTACAGGGATAAGGTTCTCAGGGCATCGCTTGTTTGTGGCTCTAAAAAACCTCGTAAAGAGGAAGAGTCGGAGGACAGTAATAAGATTAATATAGAAGAGATGGAGGAGTGATTATATGGGTAAAGCTATAGGAATAGACTTAGGAACAACTAACTCTGTTGTGGCAGTTGTTCAGGCAGGCGAGCCTGTTGTCATACCCAATCAGGAGGGAAACAGGAC
>JACQZC010000011.1 GCA_016207905.1 Nitrospirota bacterium
TTATGTGGCTGCTGATGGTCAGATTAAGTTTGATTGTATACATATATCAGCCGCCTATGAATGGAAATGCCCGACTCAAAAAGAAAGCGTCAAGGTCTGTGCAGGTGGGTGTGAGGAAGCTCCTGAGATATGCGACGGCAAGGATAATGATTGTGATGGAATTATTGATGAGGGCTGTTATGTGGACAGCGATGGAGACGGTTATACATCAGATGTAGACTGTAATGACTATGACAATACAATTTATCCCAATGCACCTGAGTTGTGCGATAATAAGGATAATGATTGCGATGGGGTGGTGGATGAGGGGTGTTGTGAGGTGGAAGTGAAGGTTTCTCCGTCAGAGGTAGCTCCACAAAAGACATTTGGAAACACTGAGGCAGATATAGTTTTAACTCTCAAGAACAATGCACCTCCGGGAGGTTGTAAAGTATTATTCTCAGTCGAGCCTGTGGAATTCTCAGGAGGCCATAACCATGACGGAAATAGACCTCATGGGAGTCTGAGTCCCGAGGTTATTTTTAAAGAAGGCGAGCCTGCCGGGAGCATCAAGCATGTAAAATATACAAGCGGTGAAGTATCAGGGATTGAGAAGATAATAGCGGAGTTGGTTGGAGGCAATAAAGAGGAGTTTTCAATAAATGTGAAAGTGCCGTATGACCTCTATTCCATGCCCGGAGGAAACTATCGCCTTACAGGGTGGACAACTTTTCATCAAATGAATCACTATGGGACATACTACACGGTGGTGAATACAAGGCTTATAGCAGAAGATTTTTATAAGCAGTCTAAAGCAACGCTTGGAATAAACGACATGAGTTTAAAATGGGGAGGGGGATTTGATATATACGGTAGGTGGTTAGAGGATATAACATCCCCTAAATGCAGACAAAAAGGCCATGGGCACTGCTCACATCGGAAAGGGATAAGTGTGGATATAGACAGATGCGCACAGAGCGCAATTCTAAATAACCCAAACCCGCAAACCTGCGTAACTTCTTATGATAAGAACGGCAATCCTGTTTGGCACACATGCCCGCAAAATAATATATGTGTTCCAAGGGATCAAATAAAAAAAATCTGTAGTGAGCATGGGGATGCCACTATGGTACGAGAAGCAACACATCACTGTGAGTTTCCGAATATTAAGTAGGAGGTGGTAAGAAATGATAAAAGCCATTGCATTTACACTTTTGCTACTTTCACAGCTGCCGGACTATCACCCTGAGCTTCTTCCTAATCCTCTTGAAGATATAGAAATAAAGGCAGAAATCAATCGTAGTGCAGAGGGATATTTTATTTTCAGTTATGAGATATATAATCCCCCTAAAAATAATGGGCGGATATGGTCAATAGATATAGACGTTAAAAAAGGAGAAGGCGAGAGCGAGCTAAACAGAGGACTAGAGTTAGGGGTCAGATGTCATAAATATGGCACCGAAGATGTGATTGCAAGTGAAACTGTAGTTCCTGTAGGAATGGACAGCCCGCCTAATTGGAGTTGCGGTGTAGGGACAAGTAAAATAGCTGGTTGGGGGGCGTATGATTACCCCTACCATCTGTTGCCCGGACAAAGCCTTTCAGGCTTTGTCATAACATCTTATGGATTGCCCGGAATCAGAGATATAATAGTAGAGCCTTTAATTGTGGATACCGTTTATCCTGAAGTTGACGAAGAAGAGGTTAAAATGGAAGAACTTATTAGGTTGATGAAAGCGGATAGAGAGAAGGTATCATTTAAAGGCAAGACCCTTGGCCCCACTGCCCCACCTGCTGATTTTAAACCTCTTGAGTTCCTAAACTACATCATCTCTATGAAACATGAGGCATCTACCTTAGGCTGGATAACTAACAAGGGCATAGAGATGAGCTTGGATGCAAAGTTGGAAGCCGCAAAGAAGAAACTTGAAGAATATCCTTAATGCCTTAATTAACGAGATAGAGGCACAAGGCTGTGAAACTTACGAGGGATGCCCAAAGGGCAAACACCTTCTCCCAGAGGCATATGCACTCTTGAAGTATAATGTCCTTTATTTAATAGAGAGGCTTTAGGGTAGTTATTTGAATATAGCTCCACATCCCATATTTCTTGACAGGGAGAAAAAGTGGCATTCTCAAGTCTTTTCTGCAAATTCCATCAGGGCATTTCTCCCGATACTTGGGGTTGTTTTGCAGAATTCATTTTACACTGTCGGTCATCGGAGTATAAGCGACTTTATAATGTAGGAGTCTATGTCTTAAGCGTATTACTTAAGTTTTCTATCGAGTAGGAGAGCTGTTCGCATTTTGTCTTTAGCAGTTCATCCTTTGTATCTTTAAGCGTATCTATTATCTTTCTTGTGGCATTAAACTCTTTACTTATGTTTTTAAACCTTTCCCTGAGTGCAGTTGCCATGCTGTCTAATTCCTGAGCAGTGTCCTTGAACATATCTGCCTTTCTCAGCCTTACATTCAGGTAGAGGTTGCCGTCTCCTATGCTTTCTATGTCTTTTTTTAACCTATAGATAGGTCCTGCAACCTTCCCTGCAATAAACCACGATGCCATCGATAGGGAAACAATAGTAAAAAGGACACTAAAGATGCTGAGATAAATCAGGTGAGGAGTCACTGTGGATGCCAGTGAGTTTTCATAAAATGCCATACTCCATCTGAGGTCCTCAAGCTCGTTCAATGCAAAGTAGTTAAACAGACCCACTGCCATGACCATGCCAAAAAGGCATATGAGGACAAAGGTGAGTATAAATCTTCCCTGGAAGTCCTTATCTACGATATATTGTCTTCTCTTGTAAGTCCGCTCCATTTCTCCTCCTATTTATCGTAATGGCAGGCAGTGCAGAGTCTGCTTTCGGTGTTATCCATGACGAGCCTTGCATAATGTGTCGAGTATGTGTCATGGCATGTCCCACAGCCGATTTTGCCTGCAAAGAATCTCAATTTTCTATTAAGCTGGCTTGGAGGCGTAAGTTTACTGCCTTGCGCCCTTGCGGAGCTATAGCGAATACCTATTGGATGAGACATGCCAGCCCTGTGTGTCCATATGCCATCGCCAATGGAGTAATCCGCATTTATTCCTATTGTGCCATCGTGGCATCCTATGCATTCGCTGGAAAGAGGGTCTAAGGGCAAAGAAGGGTCCACGACCTCGTAATAACTTCCCATATGTGCAGTCGTTATAAGTTCCTTGTGGCCTGGTCTCATACGGTTTTCTTCGTGGCATGCTACACAGAAAAATTTAATATCAGCAGTAGGCCTTCTTAAAAAATAAGATTTGATGCCAAAGACAAGGCTTCTTTCGGCATGGACACTATGGCATGTGCTACAGGTTAGTTTTCCATTCCTAAGTGGAAGGTCATTTGGAATCTTAGCAAGATTAGGGAAGATATCCACGGGATGGGTGGATGCCCGGATTGTTCTTTTATGGCATCTTGCGCACAGTTTGGTTATTCCTTCTCTGAGTGTAGTGGGGTCTCTGTCAGGGTCTATGTGGCAGTCCTTGCATTCTGACTCGGAGAAACTATGTGGTGTATCAGAGAGCGTATATGCAACAATAGCCATTATGACAACGAGGAGGATTATCAGGATGAGGTATCTCATAACTTCAGCCTCGACAGAATCTCCTCTACCTCGGAGGATGCCTCTGAAAGAGAAAGTATTGCCCTGTTAACCAAATCCCTGTTTTTGCTTTTCACTGCGGAGTCGAGCTCGGGTATATTTTCTGCCATTTTCTGGACTGCGTCACTGACCTTTGCATATCGCTCTTTATACTGTCCAGCCATGCGGTTGATGCTGTCTGCAAGTGGGTGTATTACATCTCGCTCTCTGAACCTAATATTTATGCCAAGGTTTCCTTTTCCCAACTCCCTTGCGGCTGCCTTTACTCTCTGAAGGGGTCCGGCAATCCTGTGGGAGTATATGATGCCCAGTATAACGATTCCGCATAGTATTAATAGGGTGAAGAATGCGTATATAAATATGCTTCTACTGAGCACCATGTCCTTATACATATCTACGCTTACGAATGTCTCGGCATAAGATGGCGAAAGAAGGATTTTTCGTGCCAGTAGATAAAATGCCGTGCCTGAAAAAACCACGCCTGCTATAAGCACAATGGCAATCTTCATTAACAGCCTTGCCGAAATAGAATTCCTTATCTCCCTGAGCAGGTGCATTTTCCCCTCTTAACTACTTTAGGTTGTATTATGCTAATTTTAGCAGGAGATATATAAATGTCAAGTAGTAAAATTTACCCCGAATATGCCATAGAACTTCTTAAGGTTGAAGAAACTCCGACAGAACCATTAAAATCAATCATGCGGAAGTGGCGGAGCTGGCAGACGCGCTGGACTTAGGATCCAGTGGGGAAACCCATGGGGGTTCGAATCCCCCCTTCCGCATAAGGCTTAGCCCTTAACACACTAAGGCATCCAGAGATAAAGAAACTCAGGAGATACCATAAAGGCATCGGCACCTATATCGATGAGATTAAGGATTGAGCTATCATGCCGGGACAAAGAATATATAGTCGTCTTATAATCTCCGGGGCGGTAATAGGTAATTACCCGTGCCTCTGTTATTCCGAGAGAGTTTTTCATCATATCTACTGTATCCGATAAATAGCCTATGGAGTCAACGAGCCTTAGAGAAACTGCCTGCTCTGCAGAATAAATCCTTCCATCGGAAAGTGTCTCCAAGTCCTTTCTGCTTATAAGGTCTTTTCGCTGGGCAAACACCACATCTACGAACCTGCTATGGAGCTTGTCTATTATGGTCTGCATTATCTCTTTTTCCTCAGGCGTGCTTGCCCTGAGTGGTGACTGGATGTCTTTTTTATCTCCTGACTTTATTGATTCCTCTTGAATCCCTACCTTTGTAAGGAGTCCTTCCATGTTGAACTTAAACGATATGACGCCTATTCCTCCTACGATTGATGTTGGCTGGACAATAATCTTATCAGAGGCAGTAGATACATAATACCCGCCTGATGTCCCGATACCCATAATATGGGCATAAACCGGTATCTTTTTTCTGTCCTTGAAGCTCAAAAGCTCCTGATAAAGTATATCGCTTGCAGTCACAGCACCCCCGGGGGAGTTAATCCTGACGATAACTCCAACGACATCCGGGTCAGCCTCTGCCTTAAGAAGGGATTCCCTTAACTCAGCGGTCATCGAAAGAGATTTAATGCCCATGCCCCCTGATTTTTCTTTTTCCGAAATCACACCCGATATATCTAAAAGAAGTATCTTTGGATGGCCCTTACCTTCGATAACCTGCTCTTTAATCGGCTGTATGGATGGTATGAGGGAGACATTCATAAATGTACAGCCACTAAGAAATACCATAAAAATAAAGCTTAGAGCCCTACTCATGCCTTGCTCCTTTTATTGCCTTTTTTGCAAGTCTGTCTGCTTGCTGGTTAAGCTCTCTTGGGATGTGGCTTATGGAGAAATACTTAAATGAGCAGGCAATCGTTTTTGCACTTTCCCATAATTCCTTGAGCTTTTCGTCTTTTACCCTATATGTTCCATTTATCTGTCTTACCAGAAGCTCTGAGTCTAAGAAGGCATCAACTGCATCTGCCCTAAGCAGTCTTGCCCTTTCGAGCCCTCTTAGGAGCGCCCTATATTCGGCAACATTGTTCGTGGCAATGCCTATGTATTCGGATATCTCAAATACCCTTTTACCGAATGTAAGGACAACTCCGATGCCTGACTCTCCGGGGTTTCCGCTCGATGCACCATCGGAGTAAAGGACAGCCCTTCTCATACAATGACTTCCTCGTGATAGAGGATTCTTTTACACTGAGGGCACTTTATTATATCCTCGTTCTTTTTTATCTCGACAAACATCTGTGGCGGGACATTCATGTTACAGCCCGAGCATACGCCATTTACTGCCCGTGTGATTGCAAGTCCACCCATAGATTCTATCAAAGACATGTAGAGGCTATAGAGGTCAGGCTCGATGCCAATTACAAGCTCTGCCCTTTTTGACCTAAGGACAGCAAGGCTTTTCTCTTTGATTCTTGCCTCTTCCTCAAGCCCTTTTTTCAGTGCCTCTGTGTTTTTGGATTGCTCATCTACTGTCTTTTTAGCGGACCTGACATCTGCCTCTGTCGTCTCCATCTCCTCCATGAGAAGAAGGATTCCGTCTTCTATGCCTAAGCGTTCTTTTTCTAAAGACTCATGCTCTTTAAGGTAAGCCTGATACTCCTTATTGGTCTTTATCTCCGATGACCGCGCCTTTGATTTTTTAATCCTCTCGCCGATATCCTCGAGCTGTCTTTCCTTGTCCTTCTTTTTTTTCTTTATGGATTCGTATGTTTCATTTTCTTTTAAGACAATGGACTGGGCATCCTTAAAGGGTTTTTCGATTAACGAAAGCCTTGAGGGGATTGAGTTTAGATAGTCGCTTTCCTGAATCATTGCTGAGTCCAGTTTTTGTGTCTCTATGAGAAGTTCTAACTGTTTATTCAAATGACCTCCGATTTCCAACCCCTATGGGCCCACCAGGACTCGAACCTGGGACCAACCGGTTATGAGCCGGTAGCTCTACCAGCTGAGCTATGGGCCCTGTTCTGGAGCTTTTCTTATGACTAAATTATAATTTTACGGTCTTATGGATATTCCAGTCAAGGTTTTTCGTGTATTGTGTCAAGCCAAAGTAGAAATGTCCTAATATTACTCAGCCCCTTTTAATCCCGAATTCTCTCTCAAGTATTTCCTCGGCAACCCTTTTTCATCCTTTCAGGGTCTATCTTTTCAGCAGGGATTTTCTCCTTCACCCGCTCCTTCCATCTTCCCTCACTTGCCCATCTTAAAAGTGTCTGTGCTGAGAGCCTTATGTCATGGGCAGACTCAAGTCTTTTGAGCATGTCTTTAATGTTTTTTCCTCCAAACTCAAGATATGTCCTCTGAGCTATTTTCCTAATCTCAGGTGTGCCTTGTCCTCTTTTCATTCAGCCTCCTTCAATCCTGTCACCCTGAACCATGCCCTGAACTTGTTTCATGGGTTGATTCAGGGTCTAATGTTTTTGCTTTAATTTAATAGGGGAGGGGGGGTGTCTCATAACCCATTGATTTTTAATGATTCCTGCTTCCATTTTAGTTCCGTTTAGTTCCGTTTTGGTTCACTTTTATGCATTTTATTTGCACTTCTCCACCCTCTGTCTCCTCTTTCGTCGCCCTGAGCCTGTCGCCCTGAGCTTGTTGCTCTGTTTTCTTCTTGACAGAAAAACGATGCCTGCTTAAGTGTGATTTGAATTTAGGGCAGGGAGAGGCTAAGGTCATTGCATTGGCTTATGAATCAGGTATGAATGCCTTGATTTAAGTCAATTCTTTCAATGCGTCTTCTTTATTCTTGTCTGATATGATGAAATAGTGCCATCCTAAACAGTTTTCCATAAATGAAACACCTTTCCCCTTTATAGTATGGGCAATTATTATTTTTGGTTTTCCTTCAGAATCTTGACAAAAGGCGGTGTGAAGTGCCTTTATGTCATGACCGTCTACTTCAATAGCATGCCATCCAAACGATTCCCATTTTGTTCTTATCGGCTCATAGGCACATATTTCACAAGGCCTTCCATAACCTTGTAAATTGTTATAATCAATAATCGCTGTAAAATTATCAACTCCCAGTTTCGGAGCAAATAATGCTCCCTCCCATATCGATCCCTCTTGAGACTCTCCGTCTCCGATTAATGCATACACTTTTCTTTTTTCATTTAGCTTTTTGAAACCATATGCCATGCCTATGCCAATATTGAAACCATGCCCTAAAGAACCCGAAGAAACTTCAACACCCTTGATCGTAAATCTATCGAGATGTGCAGGCAATGTTCCATCATTTTGATAATATCCGTCTAACAATCTCTTATCTATAATCCCTCGTAAAGATAATGTCCCATACAAACACATGGCCGCATGGCCCTTACTAAGTATAAAAATATCTCTTTCATTCCATGGGTCCAACTTCATAATATCGAAGTACAAAACCGTTAAGATTTCCACACATGATAGTGATGACCCCACATGCGGGCTTTTAGCCATATGCGCCATGTTAATAATCGTTCTACGTATCTGTTTAGAAATATTAGCTAATTCATATCTTGACATTTTACCCCTTATAAAAGTTAAATCTTTTCCCTTTCTTCATTTACTGCGTTTACAATATCACCTGCTAAAATACCAAAATAACTCCTCATGCCAGATGTATTCTTTATCTCGTGTATAAATTTGAATGGAATACCCATTACCTTTAGTTTCCACGAAGGCTTGTGCTGGTGATATGCCTGTCTTAATATACCACCAAATCCGCAGTTTTCATAATGCTCTTCAACAGCTATAACAGTTTTTATATTTTTCAAGATGTCAAACAATGAATCTACATTAAGAGGCTGTATTATTGGAACCGAAATAATCATTGGATAAATATGCCTTTCCACAAGTTTATCATAAGCATTCATCACTTCTTCAGAAATGTTTCCATGAAATATCAATGCAATGTCTTCTCCCTGCCTTAATACTTGTGGTATTGTAATATCAAGATTTTCAGTTTTATGAAAAACAGGCTCTCCTCGCTTAGGAATCCGTACATAAACCGGTTTATCGGCATTAATAGCGTATTTTGCTGCACATTTTGCTTCTATTGGGTCACAAGGGGATATTACTATTAGGTTAGGCAATGTTTGGGCAATCCCAATATCTTCTACTGAATAATGTGTTAAACCCTGTGGAGCATAGGTAACTCCACTTCCTATCCCAACCATAATAACTGGTAGTTCCTGATAACATATATCATTTCGCACCTGTTCATAACACCGGTATAGAAGAAAAGGTATAATATTATATGTGCAGACTTTATATCCGCTCATAGCAAGCCCAGCCGAAACACTTGTAAGATTCTGCTCAGCTATTCCTAAATTAATAAATTGATTGGGGTTATTTTTCATAAAGGCATCAAACACGCCGGCGCCATTATCACCGGTGACGATAAATATATCATCTCTGCTCATTGAAGCACTAATTAAGGTATTTACAAATGCATTTCTCATAACACTTCTCCATTTTAAGCTTTTGAATTTTCATAGTCTGGTTTTTTAAGTAATAACCTTACCCTGACTGAAGCTGAGGTTATCAGACCGGCAATAGCCAGCATCTCGCAGAAAATGCCACCGCAATACTTAATCATGCAATATTTTTATTATAACATATTTAAAAATAGCGGTTATTACTTCACTAACTTTTAAAGTTTCTCAAAAGGCATCACAATTTCCCTTCATGCCCCAAACTTCTTAAGCCTTCCTGCATTTGAAAGAATAAGTGGCATAAGGTTTACAGTTGGGAATATTCCAAGCTCTCCTCTTATGCACTCCCTCTCTGAGAATGTCTTTGTGAGACCGCCCAATACATAAGGAGACTTAACGAGCACAGGCACAGGATGCCAGCTATGGCTTTTGAGAATGGACGGTGTTGAGTGGTCTCCTGTAACTGAAAGCACATCAGGGTTTAACTTAAGTATCTCGGGCAAAGCCCTATCAAACTCCTCAATCTTTTGTGCCTTCCCCTTGAAGTTTCCATCCTCTCCGTATGAGTCCATTTTCTTGATATGCAAGAAGAAGAAATCATAATCCCTGTATTTACCGATAAGAAACTCTATCTCTTCTTTTATATCTCCTTTAACCTCAGGGGCATCCATGCCAACCAAAGATGCAAGCCCCCTGTACATCGGATATGTTGCAATTGCCAATGCCCTTAAGCCATAGGTATCCTGAAATGTTGGCATATGTGGCATCTGTGAGAATCCACGAAGAAGAATACAGTTTGCCTTTTCCTCTGATTTCAG
Organism: Nitrospirota bacterium; assembly: GCA_016207905.1. Classification (NCBI taxonomy): domain Bacteria; kingdom Pseudomonadati; phylum Nitrospirota; species Nitrospirota bacterium. Next base: position 9,847 of record JACQZC010000011.1, read on the forward strand.
AAGCTCGGATGCTTTTGATATGAGTTTTTCGGCAATCTTTATTACTTTCTCAGTCTCGGGTTTGGATGCTCTTAATGGAAGTGGCTGACTGCCTTGTTTCTGTGGGTCTGTATCACTAATCGCATCTGAGTGTGGTGGAAGTGGCTCAGGAAACCTCATAAGGCAGGCAAACCTGTGCTCCATGCCCCCTGCAAAAATAATCCTTACTTCATCTATCGAGGGTATCTCCTTCTGGAGTCTCTCTGTAAGTTTTCTATTCTCATCAGTGGGGATTCTTCCTGCCCTTCTGTCTATGACAATACCCTTTTTCAAGGTTGCATAATTACACCTTACTGCTACATCGGTGTCTTTGACCTCAAGACCAAGACCGATGGCTTCTAAGACTCCCCGTCCAATCTGATACTTAATCGGGTCATAGCCAAAAAGGCTAAGATGTCCTGGTCCACTTCCGGGTGTAATACCCATTGCCACAGGAACATGAAGCCCGCATGCACTCTGCTTTGAAAGGGCATCTAAATTAGGGGTATTTGCAATCTCAAGCTCTGTCTTCCCTTTCAGAGGTAAGCCTCCCAAACCATCGAGGACGATAAAGATAATCTTTGAATCGTTCTTTATAATAAGGTCTTTTATTAAATCCTGCATAAGAGAAATATTACTCTAAGGGAGGTTTATTTGGCAAGTATTGACATATTGCATTGCAATGTGTTATTTTGTAGTGCAATAAAAGGAGGAAATGGATATGCAATCACAGCTTACAGTCAGGGTATCGGATGAGCTTAATAGAGGTGTTTCAGCTTTGGCAAAAAGGCTTCACCTTAAGCGTTCAGATATAGTAAGATTGGCGCTGGAAAGGTTTGTGGGTGAAGCAGAAGGCACAATAGAGAGCAAGCCATATGAGAAAGTTAAAAGCCTTATTGGAAGTATTTCAATCGGCATACCTGACCTTGGGGAAGAGCACAGGCGGTATCTCATGAGGAAATTCAAGAAAGTTGCGTAGCATTCTCTTAGATACAGGGGCGTTTGTTGCACTTCTTGACAGAAGCGAGAGGAATCATGAGCCTTGTGTCTCATTCTTTAAAGAATTTAAGGGCAGGTTGCTTACAACAGAGCCTGTTCTTACAGAGGCTGTTTATCTCCTCGGGCCATCTATCAAGGCACAAATGTCCTGCATAGAGTTTATCTTAAAAGGTGGTGCTATGCTCGTTCCTCAATCAGTAGAAAGTCTTTCAAGAGCTATTTCACTAATGGAGAAATATAAAGACATACCAATGGATTTTGCTGATGCTACTTTGGTTACACTCGCAGAGGAGACAGGGATTGATGAGGTATTTACATTAGATGTAAGGGGCTTTGGCACATACCGCATTCATGGGAAAAAGCCATTTAAGATTTATCCTCAGTAGCTTAGTTGATGCTATGGAAATAGGTCTGGAAGGCTCTAAACACTAACGGACAATAGCCCTGATAATTTTTAAGGTAAGCTGTAACTTCTCTTCATTAGCCTCTTTAAGCAGATTAACTATATTCCCAAAAAGTTCTTTACCCTTCACCTCATGCATGTATTCAAAAAGGTCTTTTATCTCCACATTTAAAGCCTTAGCAATCTTCTCAAGTGTATCCAAAGAGGGGTAACTACTTCCTACCTCAATTCTACTTAGATGTTTTGGGTCTATATCTACCCTTTCTGATAGTTGCTCCTGCGATAACCCCTTTGACCTCCGTAGTTCCTTTATCCTTGCGCCGAGCAATTCCTTTGTTGTCTTCATAAAACCTCCATCGCTTAAATCATCACCTTTTAAAATGTGATTTGGAACAACTTAAAAGATAGAAAATACTTGACAAATCCTACATTTTAAGTAGAATTATCTATGGCAAAGATAGATTAATAGCCAAAAAATCAACCTAAAAGATAGCTTTTATTGGGAGGAGGTGAGAGATATGGACTGACTTATATGTTTCCGTCACCCTGAACTTGATTCAGGGTCTTAAAGATGCTGAAACAAGTTCAGCATGACAATCATGACAAAAAGGAGAAAGAAATGAAAAAGCTTTTAGTTATTGTTTCAGTAATTCTGGTAATGCTTATAGCAGGAACTGTCTATGCACAAGATGCAAAGAGCTATGTTGACCTGAAATTAGGTGCCTTCTACCCGAATGATAAAGAAGACGACGGGATGGCAGGGTTTGATACAGGACCCAATCTTGAAGTTGATTTCGGTTATAAACTTAACAAAAATTTTGCAGTTGAACTCGGTCTAGGTTGGTATCAGTCTAAAAGCACCGAGTTCAGCGATGAGCCTACAGTTTCTGCTATACCCATCATCCTGACAGCAAAAGGAATCCTTCCTGTAGTAGATGACAAGATTGAGATTTTTGCAGGTGCAGGGCTCGGCTATTACATGACTAAAGCCAAAAGTGAAGTAGGACTTTACTCAGTCAGTGGTAATGCATTGGGCTGGCATGTAGTTGGAGGTGCTGACTATAACATCTCCAAACAGTTCGCCCTCGGGCTGGAAGCAAAATGGTTTACAGTAAAACCTGAGTATGATGAATTAGGATTCAAATCTGATGTAGGAGGTGTAATCACAAATCTTGCCTTAAAAATTAGATTTTAGTAAGAGAGTGTCTTTCTAACCCTCCTTCAACTGGTGAAGAAAGACTGAACGGGGCGGGCATATGCCCGCCCCTCTTGTTTTCAGGGCTTGATAAGTCCCAGACAGTTTTTTGCATTAAGGATCTTAAATGGCAGATTTAAGTGGCGGTTCAAAAAATGCCTATTTTCTGTCACCAAAATATCAGCACCTGTCCATTCTACATATGCTGCAATAAAAGCGTCTGCTGGTTTAAGCCCCTCCAACTCATATCTTACACCTAACTCAAAAGGGACAACAAAGTCTTCATCTATGGCAGTAAGGGTCGTTATGAATTCAATAAATTCCCTGAATTCTTCTTGCGTTAGATGACGGCCAACCTCTTCTATTACCAGTCTGGGGATTCGGATAGAATGTGAGGGGAAGGTGTCAAGAATTGCATCAAGTAGCATCTCACATGCAGGCTTCTTAAAAATTCCGAATGCAAAGATATACTCGTTGGAATCAAGAACGAGCAACAAGTTTCTTATCCCAGATTTCTTCTCTTGTCCTGCGTATAGCCTTAATCGCCTCTTCCTCATTCATATCAGAAAAGGGAGTTTTCTTTTTTGATGCAAGCTCACGGAGTTTAGCAAGATGTCTCTTTGCCTTTTTAATATCTGGTTTTACCATATCTATACCTCCTTATAAGCAAGTAACTTATACCATTATAACACAATGTGTGGTGGCGTAATCACAAACCTTGCTTTAAAGTATAGGTTTTAGTAAGAGAGCGTCTTTCTAACCCTCCTTCAACTGGCGAAGAAAGACTCAAGGGGTCATCTGGTAAAAAATAAAATACAGGTGGCCCCGAATTTTTCTCATCCTGACACATTATGCCGCAACCCTTGAATGCTCAAGGATTTCAATGAGAAATGGGTTTTTAGATTCCATCTCCTGAGGGGTATAACCTTTTGCCTGGATAGGCTGCATTATTCTTGCTCCTGCAATGCCGAGAACTTCAAGCCTTTCTCTGATATTCATTCTCTCAAAGTCTCGTGAAACTATTATGAGGTCTATGTCGCTATCTTCTTTTGCCTGTCCTTTTGCATAAGAGCCATATAACAGTACCCGTTCAACTCGGACATTCAGCTCTTTGAGTTTTAATATATATTGTTTTATTATCCCTTCAATCTCTGGTTTTGTCTTAACCACTTAAGAACCTCCTTTGTTTTATCAAGATACTCTTTTGCTACATCCTCAGGATACGCAGAAACTATTTTTGACAGATCCTCAGGGTATCTTGTTACTGTACTTGCACTGTTTACCTTTCCTAAGAAATCAAGAAGACCTTCCGGGAATTGAAGTTGTGCAAGATTTCTGAGATGAATTAGGTCATGCGATTTAGGGGGGAGTTTCCCTGTCTCCTCATGTACGATTGCTTTAATCAATTTTTCAATGGACAGATGACACATAAAGACAACATAGAGATACCTACCTGTGTTAAACATATGCTCAGCTGTATTAATGTCATACTCAGATGAAGCTATCCAGTTTTCAGTCTCTTTTCTCATTTGCTGGTATTATACAAACATTTATCCATTTTGTCCTCTGCTGTCTTCATATCCCATATATCCCCCTCATCTCCTCTGAATATGTGCCATCATCGCCATAAATGAACATTGGTCTTTCAATGCTTAGCCCTGCTCTTCCATCCTTTACAGCCTCCATAAGAAGCATCTTTGCAGGTGAGCTTGCCTTTGAATGCACAAACCTGAGCCTCTTTGGCTCAAGATGAGCCTTTCTCATTTCTTCTATAAGCTCAATAAGCCTTTCAGGAAGATATATGAGGGAAAACCTTCCTTTTGCTTTAAGAAGAAGGCTGACTGACATCAAAAGTTCAGGGAGTTTAAGTTTTATTTCATGTCTTGCAACAGATTTTTCTTCCTCATGGCTAAGCTTTCCTGTAAGGGGACATCTAAAAGGCGGGTTTGAGACAGCAAGGTCGTAGGAGGCAGTTCCTTTAGTCAGTAAATGGGTCACTGACCTCCTTAAATCAGCCCTTATTGCTTTAACCCTGTTTTCAAGTTTATTAAGGATAATATTTTTTTGAGAAAGCTCAAAAAGACTCTTTTGAATCTCTATGAGTGTAACCTCTGAAGAGGGGTATTTCTTTGCAAGGAGTAGCCCTATTATTCCTGAGCCAGCACCAAGGTCAGCGATTCTTTTTATATGCTTGAGATTTATAAATGAATAAAGCAAAAGTGCATCTACTGAGAAGCGATAGCCATGCTTTGGCTGGTAGAGCTTTATGTCCCTTATGGAGTCAAGGGTGGTGTGCATAAATTAATATACAATATATTATCCATTTACGAAAACTTATTTATGTCTCTGTGCTAAAGAGATTTGTTATAATTGTGTAGGCAATGAATGTGCATTTGTATACAATCGGGTTTTCAGGTAAAACTGCAGAAGAATTTTTCAAGATTCTAAAATCTGCAGGGATAAAGATATTACTTGATGTGCGACTGAATAATACATCGCAATTGGCTGGTTTTACAAAAAGTAAAGACCTCAAATATTTTGTCAAAGTAATTTTAAATGGCCAATACATTTATTTGTCCGAACTTGCCCCGACAAAAGAACTACTTAAGAAATATCTGAAGGACAAAGATTGGGTAAATTACGAAAAGGAATACTTAGAACTACTTCAAAAACGAGAAATAAAAAATAAAGTGGATATAGAGCTTTTAACGGGTCCAAGCGTGATGCTCTGCAGTGAAAAGAGTGCAGACAAATGCCACAGAAGACTTGCGGCTGAATATATCCAGAAAAAACTTTTACCAAAATTAAAGATAGTTCACTTGTGATATATGGCTGAAAAAATTTTAACCATCACGGAAGTAACTGCTATGCATAGCGATAATGTCTGTATTGCAGGAGTTAACTTTAATCTTGCCTGTATTAGACCCGTATTATCAAGGGGGCAAATAAAGAAGAGCCATTTGTTTAAAAGTGAAAAACTTATTATTTATCCGGGAGCTGAAGTTTTATTTAATCTTCTCTCTGCCGATCCTCATCCCCCACACATTGAAGATTGGATTTTCGATGGGAGTATAGCATATAAAGGTAAGGTAACAGAGAATGCATGGAGAGATTTGCTCGATAAAACATCTTCCAACTCTTTCGCTGAATTGTTTCCAAATATGCAAGAGCGTTATGTGCCTCCTGATTCTACCGGTCCATCTATAGGTGGTTTGTTACCTAAAGAGATAGTTATAGATTATGATAGCTATTATAATCGGCTAAGAATGGTCATAGTAGATAAAACAGGGATTCGTAAGGAGCGTGTGCCCATTACTGACTTCGCTTTCCGTAATCTCTTTTTTAAGCATATGCTCAATAAATTAGGCGGTCGGGAAGCTGTTATTGAACTAAATAATAAAATAAGTGAAAGAGAGATTTGTTTACGCCTTGGTCTAAGCCGTCCTTATCTTAATGCTCCTGTGCCTTACAGTGGATGGTGTTGTTTACAGGTAAATGGGATACATACCCTTCCTGACCTCTATGATGGAGATTATTCAAGGTGGATAACTTTAGAATAAAGCTATCTGAGATGTTGGGGTTTCATCTGTAATTTCTGCTTCGCTCTTTTCTGGCAGTGGTCTTTCGCCTTCATAAATTACTGATATGCCTTCTCGCTCTCCTAACTTGCACAAAAACTCAGCAAGGAGATACCGATGGCAATGCTCACCTGCCCTACAGTAACAAAGAAAAGTTAATGTTCCTCTATTAAGGATGTCGTTCCATGCTGTTTGATTACGCTTATAACTATCAAGCATTAATTGTCTGTAATGTTTAGAAAATGTCTCCCAATCTATCTGATTTGATTTCCATCCCTGAACAATATCCCATGTTGGTGCGAATGTATGGTCACCGCTTTTAACTGTAATGTCAAAAGAGTCCTGTCCTTTATATTTGCCTATTTGTGCTGTATAGAGATGAAGTTCCATCATTAAAAATATTACAAATTATTGTCTTTATTTTGACATTATCATGAGTTTTGGTCAAGAAAAAATTTAGCCCTCTAAACAGCTTTCTTTTGAGGCAAGAGTTATATCTTTCTCGATCTCTTTAGATGGGAATTTTTTAGTCCTGCTGTGGACCTTCTTAAGGAGAGTCTTAAATTCACCAATCCACTCATTGTCAGAAACAATAGTAAGTTTTATCCTGCTGTGCTCTGGGAAAGAAAGTTTTTTCTTGGGTTTGAAGACCCCATCCTCATAAATTGCCTCTATTGTTCTAAACATATAATCATTTTAGCACAAATCTGGTTTTTGGGAGTAATGGTCATAGAGTGAGGGGAGGGACTTAGCCCTCCCCAATAGAGTTTAATACATTCCTTCCATTCCTCCTCCGCCTGGCATAGGAGGCATCTTCTTTTCTTCCTCAGGGATATCAGTGACCATAACTGCTGTTGTAAGCATGAGAGAGGCAACCGATGCAGCATTCTGAAGGGCATACCTTGTAACCTTTGTTGGGTCTATGATGCCTGCCTTCATCATGTCCACATATTGCTCTGCCTGTGCATCGAATCCATAATTAATCTCCTTCGATGCCTTTACCTTCTCCAGCACAACCGCGCCCTCTCCGCCTGCGTTAGCCACTATCTGCTTAATAGGCTCATCAAGTGCCCTCTTGATTATACCCACACCTATCTTTTGGTCGTGGTTTTCTAATTTAAGCTTATCCAGTGAAGGCACACACCTTAGAAACGCAACGCCTCCGCCTGGCACTATGCCCTCTTCAACAGCTGCCCTTGTGGCATGAAGGGCATCCTCAACCCTTGCCTTTTTCTCCTTCATCTCGGTCTCTGTTGCGGCACCGACATTTATTACTGCAACACCACCCACTATCTTTGCAAGCCTCTCCTGAAGCTTCTCCCTATCATAATCGGATGTGGTCTCCTCCACCTGTGCCTTAATCTGTTTAACCCTGCCCTGTATCTTTGCATGGTCTCCTGCGCCCTCGACAATGGTTGTGTTTTCCTTATCGATGGTAATCTTCTTTGCCTTTCCTAAGTCCGAGAGCTTTATGCTTTCGAGCTTAATCCCCAGGTCCTCTGCTATCATTGTTCCGCCTGTTAGGATGGCTATATCTTCAAGCATTGCCTTTCTTCTTTCGCCAAACCCGGGTGCCTTAACCGCACACACATGAATGGTTCCCCTCAGTTTGTTTACAACTAATGTTGCCAGTGCCTCTCCCTCTATATCCTCTGCAATGATAAGAAGGGGCCTACCCATCTTTGCAATCTGCTCAAGTATAGGAAGAAGGTCTTTCATGCTTGAAATCTTTTTTTCGTTTATGAGGATAAATACATCCTCGAGCACACACTCCATCCTTTCAGGGTCTGTTATGAAGTAAGGCGAGATATATCCCCTGTCAAACTGCATACCCTCAACGACATCCAATGTGGTTGCCATGCTTTTGGCTTCCTCGACAGTTATTACTCCGTCTTTTCCGACCTTATCCATTGCCTCTGCAATAAGCTCTCCGATTGACGGGTCGTTGTTTGCAGAGATAGTGCCTACCTGTGCAATCTCTTTCTTTTCGGCAACAGGCTTGCTTAACTTTTTTAGCTCCTCTACTATAGCCTCAACTGCCTTCTCTATTCCCCTTTTAAGGTCCATGGGGTTTGCGCCTGCAACCACATTTTTCATACCCTCCTTGTAGATTGCATATGCAAGGATGGTTGCAGTGGTTGTGCCATCGCCTGCGGCATCAGAGGTCTTTGAAGCCACTTCTCTTACGAGCTGTGCACCCATGTTCTCCCAAGGGTCCTTTAGCTCTATCTCCTTTGCAACTGTAACCCCGTCCTTTGTGATTGTCGGTGCTCCGTATTTTTTATCCAGTATGGCGTTTCTGCCTCTTGGGCCTAAGGTAGCCTTTACTGCATCCGTAAGTATGGTGACTCCCTTGAGCATTGCGCCCCTCGCTGCTTCATTGAACAAAAGCTGTTTTGCCATTTCCTATATCCTCCTATCCTTCCATTATTCCTAAGATGTCTTCTTCTTTGATAATTAGATACTCTGTGTCGTCTATCTTGACCTTTGAGCCTGAATACTTGTCAAAAAGCACAGTGTTTCCAACCTTTAGCTCCTTAACCTCTGAGCCAACTGCCTCAACCTTTCCCTTCTGAGGCTTTTCCTTTGCAGTGTCTGGGACATAAAGCCCACCTGCAGTCTTTTCTATCTCCTCTGCATAGCTCACAAATACCCTGTCCTTTAAAGGTCTAAACTTCATAAAAAGCACTCTCCTTTCAAAATACGGGATTTTTTCCTATTTAGCACTCACAGGAGGTGAGTGCTAAATAGTTTACATCTAATAGGTTTTTTAAGGCAAGTAGAATTAATTGGCAAATATTGCTTATTCTGGCTAATAACAGAGAAAATCTTTTAAAATCTTCTTTTTTCTTACATTTTTGCGGATTAGCTCCTAACTTATTGGTTAAAACTCCTTATAGTTCCTTGCTTTCACAGAGAAGGTTCTGGATTTCCCTTTTGAATGACCCTCTCAGATGCGTCTCGGATGAACGCAGGAGCACTGTTTGATGCAAAGACCACAGAGACTATGGCTTCGTTGGGCGATTAACTATCTTTCTTTTATCTTCTTCAAATCTCATTTTTTCTGCGATTTCAGGTGGCAGGTCATTTCCATAAAACCTCCTGAAGATTCCAATTTTAATCTCTTCATCCGAGGCTTCGGGGTTATCCTGAAGGATAGAGGCAGTCACCAGTCTCCTTACCATTGCATTCATCTCAAATCCCATCCTGAGTCGCTCCTCAGCGCTTCTTTCAAGTATCATCCTGAAAAATCTTTCTTCCATATCAGGATGTGTGTCTTTCATCCCTTCACCTTTAGGTAGAGTTCTTCAACTTCCAGATAAACAGCCCACTGTCTGAGATAATCTTCATCCAGCCCCTTTACAGATTTTAACAGGTTTCGCACATCATTTAACTGGAGTTCGGACATTGTCTCCTTTGCCCAGTATAATTTTGAGAGGATTAAATCCTCAGGTGCTGTGATATAAAGTTCTGCATTTTCAAAAGCCACCTTCCGCTTTCTTTTGAATTCCTCCATACGATAGGGATCATCTTTGCGGACGATAAAATCCACCTTTAATACTGCTTGATAATGAATCATGTTAAACACCCCTTTCTCCTTTACAGCCGACAAAACCATTCCACTATCTATATAAAACTCATCCATAAAAAGACTGCATACCTGCTTAACATCGGCTTCTTTTAACTCTATGACAATGTCAACATCCCTTGTCATTCTCGGTACACTGTAAAAGTTCGCGGCTATAGAACCTGTGAACATATACGGGATTCCTGCATTGTCAATCCGCCGGGCTATTTCTTTGACAATATCAGACTCGGAGACCACTTGCTTCCTCAGGCTCTACCCAATCCCTAATGACTTCTTCCTTATATTAATAAAATTTTCGAGTTCCTTTTCAAAGAAATTCCCCTTGCTTCTTATTTCAGGAGGAATTCTGGATTCGTAGAGCTTAATGCCTTCTTTTAGTTCAGGTGCAAACACCTCTTTAAATTTATTATTCCTTATGGAGTTTTCGACCTTTGGTGCGCTATAAAGGTAGATATCTGAAAATATGGTTCTTGAGAGCCTTTTTGCCTTCTCTACCATCTCATCATAAGGCGCCTCAACCTTTTGTGGCGCCTCAACTGTTGGAGGAGCTAAAGAGGGCTTTTCTTCCATAACTGGCATGTGGGGCATCTCTTCTTTTGGTCTTGTCAGGGCATTTACTTTTTTCATCAGCTCCTCTTCTATAAGGTGCTCGTCTATATAGTCGTCTGCACCATAAAGCGAGGAAGGCTCTCTTCTATATCTTTTTTTATCGTATATACTGCTTATAAGTATTAACTTCATATCCTTAGTCTCGTCTCTGTCTCTAAGTCTCTTACATGCCTCAAAGCCGTATATCTTTGGCAGTGCTACATCCACTATCGTTACATGGGGAAGCTCTTTCAGTGCCTTAATCATCATATCCACGCCATCTGTCGAGGTTAGTATTTCATAGTCTCTAAGTGAAAGCGAAGCCTTAGCCCTTTCTATGACAGAGGGGTCTGCATGTGCAACCATTATTTTTTTTGTATCTAATTTTCTTAGTTCTTTTTCAATAGGCTTTTTGACTAAAAGCACAGTGGCGCACTTAGGGCACTTGAATCTTGAGCCTTGGGAAGAGACCTTTTCATCTGCAATCTTAAGCCTGCTTTTACACTTAGGGCATGCTACTACCACTTCTAAGCCTCCTTTTAGGCATAAATATTTTTATGGTAATCAGTCCGAATACAAAACCACCTATATGAGCAAACCATGCAATGCCACCTCCACCTGTTCCGCTTATCAGACCACTGACAAGTTGTATAATAGCCCAAAATCCAATAACTATCAAGGCAGGCACCTTCAATATCTGATAGAAAAAGCCAAAAAACACCAATGTATGAACCCGTGCATGCGGGAACAGTAACATATATGCTCCAAGCACTGCTGAAACGGCTCCGCTTGCACCTACCATTGGGATCGTTGAGGTAGGCGCTGTTATTGAGTGTGCATATGCGGCAAATGCCCCTCCAATCAGATAAAAAACTGTAAATCTGATATGTCCGAGCTTGTCTTCTATGTTATTGCCGAATATCCAGAGGTAAAGCATATTGCCTCCTACATGGAAAAACCCTCCGTGAAGAAACATAGAGGTAAACACAGTTGCAACTGGGTGTATGGGCTGAGTTCCCTGAAAGGTTAAAAGACTAACTGGCATTGCTCCGTATGAGTAAACTATACTTTCTGCTGTCTCTTTTGAAGAAAGGAATGTCCAGAGGAATATAAGGATATTCAGGCTTATAATCCCTACTGTAACAAAAGGAAATATTGTGGTTGGATTGTCGTCTTTATATGGAATCAACTGTTTTCACCTTTGTGAAGCCTGTAAGACAGGAACTTATAATATACATGAGAAATTATAACACAGGGAATAGGGCTTTTCTCATAAGGCTTAAGCATTCTTGTCATTGGAAGAGAGCTTTTTTAAATGAATTTTCCTTGCCTTTTCAGAAGAATTACTACTTCTTTTTTATTTTCTTCTGGTAATTTTCCTCCATAACTTTTCCTTCTGAGCGTATAAGAGGGTTTCCTTTATTGCATTGGTGTCCATGTCTTTGACGGTCTCTATATATTTCTTAATCAGCTTTTGTTTTTCCTCCTGCACCCCTTCAAGCAAGTTAGCTATACGGCTTTGTCTTAAACTTATTGTTTTCGGCATCTGCCCTTTAAAAAACTCAGAGATACTTATGCCGAGTGCATTACATATCTTGCCTAAGACCGATAATCCAGCCTCTCGCTTACCTGTCTCTAATTGACTTAAATAAAAGGGTGTCTTGAATCCGAGCATTTCAGCAAGTTGCGATTGCGTCAAACCTGCCTTTTTCCTTAGCTCTTTTATTCGCCTGCCAGAATCCATTACTCATAAACTTTACTTATTACTGTGGCAAAAGAGAATATACCTTTTGCTAATAAAAAATTATTGACTTTGAATAGAGCTTTTGCTATACTCTGTCAGGAGGGAGGTGAGAGAAAGGGGGTCTCAGAAGGTTCATATCAAGGTTGTCATTCCGCACTTGATGCGGAATCCATAAAAATCAAGGAGGAAGAATGTGGTTATTGATGATAAGGTGGTTATTAAAGCAGGCACTCAAGCCACGGGTGAGGTAACTGCCTCTAAGAAAGGGGGCATAGTTGGAATTCCAGGTCGGATTGAAATCGCGGTCAAATATGTTGAGGCAGTAGACAAGACTTCAGTCCCCATCTCAGGGAGTAAGACTGTTGAAGGCGAAGATAAACTGATAGCGGGGATTGTTCTCGGGGTGTTATGCCTTCCTTTAATATTCGTTGTGCGGGGTGGTACTCCTCGTATTTCAGCAGGCACAATGATAGATGCAACGGTTTCCATGCCAACTACAATTACTCTGAAATAAGTCAAGAGACTGTTGAGGTTTAGAATTTCTTATTGGCTTCTTAGGGCAGTAACTTTCATACTGCTAATAGTAGTATATTTGCCTGTTGCAGAAGGAAATGATACTCAAAGAGTAAGCACGAAAGAGAGTAACAGCGAGCTTGAAACAGGTCCTTATCCATTCCATCGTTTTGTAACCCTCGGTGCTATTAGAATATATCAACGATTTATCAGCCCAGCAAGAGTAATTCCCTGCCCCATGCATCCGAGTTGTTCAAATTATGCCTATGAGGCATTCAATCGCTATAATCCTCTCAAAGCCTTTATGATGACAGCAGACAGGCTCCATCGGTGTGGTCATGATTTAGATAACTATGAAAAAGTAGAGGTGTCTGAATTTACAAGGTTCTTTGACCCTCCTTATGCCCTTTCTTTAAATACAACCTCGTCAAGTCTGCCTGCTGACTCATCATTACAGGTATTCAAAGAACCAGGAGGGTTGGCATTGGAGACCCCTGCTGATACCTTCAGCGAAGATAGCAGACTTTTTCAGTTTGCACAAGCATTAGAGTCTGAAGGCGACTATATGCGGGCTCTTATAGAATATCGGCGATTGGTATTCTATTTCCCTGATTCCCCTTATAGAAAACAAGCAATGAAATCAATACTTCGGTGCTACTATAAAGCAGAGCAATATTTGTCAGCTACCCATTGGGGACAAGAACTTCTAAGCAGAGGCGATATGGTTGAGGAAGAGAGCGAGATAAAGTTTTTCATGGGGTTAAGTTTTTTCAGGCTTAATAATCACCAACTTGCAAGAAAATACTTTAACGAAATTATAACTACCGAGAAGGATAGCTTTAAGGAAAAAAGTATCTTATTAGAAGGATTATCCTATGCAAAGGAAGAGAAGTGGGAAGAGGCAGAGAAAAGTTTTGCTCTAATTAAACCAGATTCAACATTTTTTAACAATGCTAACCAATCTATAGAGTTGTCTAAACAGGGCAAAAAGCTTCGTAAAAAAAGCCCGACTGTCGCTGGATTTTTAAGTATTATCCCAGGCTTAGGGTATCTCTACAGCGGTTATGAACAAACCGCATTAGCTTCCTTTATTGTCAATGGGCTGTTTATCTGGGGAACAATTGAGGCGTTCGACCATCATAATGAGGGTTTAGGTATAATGTTAGGCGTCTTGAGTTTCGGGTGGTATTCAGGGAATATCTATGGTTCGGTTGTCAGTGCCGAAAGAAGCAACCAAAAATCTAAAAATGAATTACTCATCATGTTTGAACTTGGCTTTGAGTTTTAAAGTATGTATAGATTTCAATAAAACCATGTCTTTCTAACCCTCCAGTAACTGGTGAAGAAAGACTGAAGGGGGGCGGGCATATGCCCGCCCCCTCTTTTTTAGCAAAGCAGGCACGCAGGACTTAGACAATTGCCACTTCCAAAGGGATAGAGTAAACCCCATCAGACCTTTCTTTCTTTAGATAAT